>JAFATL010000552.1 GCA_019243975.1 Actinomycetota bacterium
AGCGCATGCACGACTTCGGCGGACAAGCAGCGGTCGAAGCCGCCCTCGACGCGATGAGCCGCCGCGACCCTCCGCTCGTCTCCCTGCAGCCGCGCCAGCCCGGCCAGAAGGAGCCTCGCTGGGTCCACCTCCTTGGCCCGGCGCCAACAACGACCGATGACAGCGCGCCGGAGGGAGCCGGCCGATGGGGCCCCTCAGGGGTGCCGGCCGGAGCGAGCGAAGGGCGGAGCCCGGAGCGAACCAATGTGATCGATCCAGATCGGCTAGCCGCCCTGGAAGAGCGGGTGGCCAATCTGGAAGCTCGGCTGGACGCGCTGGGCCTCGATTAGTCGCGCCGCAGGTCGCAGACGGCGCCGGCCGTCGCCTTCACCAACGCGTCGGGGGCGATGGCGAAGTTGACGTGCGGGGTTCCCGCCGCCGCCCACACCACGTCGTACTGGAGCAGGTCGCGGTCGACGTAGACCGGCAGCGGCGTCGTATGGCCGAACGGCGGCACCCCGCCGATCGGGAAGCCGGTGGCATCCCGCACCGCGTGCGCGTCCGGCCGCGTCGACGACTCGCCGCCGGCGGCGGCGGCGAGCCGCTTCTCGTCCAGCATGTTGTCGCCCGCCACCAGCGCCGCCACCGCCTGGCCGTCGACGAGGAAGACCAGCGTCTTGACGATTTGTCCGAGCTCGACGCCGATCGCGTCGGCCGCGTCCTGGGCCGTGCGGGTGCCGTCGGGGAACTCGCGTGGCTCGATGTCGACCCCGAGGGCGCGAGCGGCGTCGACCACGCGGCGAACGTTGCGGTGCATGGCCGCATCCTGTCAGGGCGCCACGGACCGAACGAGTGAGACGTGACCGCGCGGTCACCACGCAGAGTGCTCAAGATTCGCTCAAGTTCGTTACGATCGTCAGAGAACCCCGTTGAACACGTGCGTACACTTCTCATTTGTACGCCTGGGGGGGTCGGCAGTTGGGGTCTGGGAACACGCAGGGTGGTGGTCTGCCGTCGGGCGCGCACGTCCTGCAGGCCATGATCCGCCAGGCCTGCGACCTCGTCGGCGTCCTCGATACCGAGGGGAACATCGAGTACCTCGCCGGCGCCCACGTCCTCGGCTACGCGGACGAAGACCTCACCGGCCGCTCGGCCATGTCGCTCATCCACGCCGATGACGTGGACACGGCCATGGAGCGCATGCTCGACGCATTCGCCCGGTCGGGGAAGACGGAGTCGTTCGAGTGCAAGCTCAAGCACGCCGACGGCAGCTTCCGCTGGTTCGAGATGATCGGTACCAACCTGCGTGACGACCCCGACGTCGGCGCGTTCATCTTCAGCGGGCGCGACATCGATGCGCGGCGCCGGGCCGAGGACGGGGTGCGCGGCCTGGAGCGGCGGTGGCGCCACCTGCTGCAGAGCTCCACCGAGCAGGTGACGGTGCTGGCTCCCGACGGCCGGGTGGTCTTCGCCACCGGCCAGGGCGAGATGCTGCGGCACGAGGAGTGGCCGCCGCCCAACATGAGCGCGTCGCTCGACCTGCTGTATCCCGAGGACGTCGAGGCCGCTCGCGAGAACTTCAAGCGCGTGCTCTCCCGACCCGGGCACCACCCGCCGATCATCTCGCGCGTCAAGCACGCCGACGGCACGTGGCGTTGGACCGAGTCATTCGCCTGCAACCTGGTCGACGACCCCGACGTCGGCGGCGTCATCGTGACCACGCGCGACATCACCGAGCAGAAGGAAGCGGAGCTACGGCTGCTCGACGAGACGCGCGTGCTCGACACCATCAATCGCATCGGCGCCAGCCTCACGGCCGAGCTCGACCTGGAGACGTTGCTGCAGTCGGTCACCGACGCGGGCACGGAGCTCACCGGTGCCGCGTTCGGCGCCTTCTTCTACAACGTCACCGACGAGTACGGCGACAACTACCTGCTGTACACGTTGTCGGGCGCGCCGGCCGACGCCTTTGCCGACTCGCCCATGCCGCGCGCCACGGCGCTGTTCGCCCCCACGTTCGAGGGTCTGGGCCCGGTCCGTCTCGACGACGTGCTCGCCGACCCGAGCTATGGGTTGAGCGCGCCCCACTTCGGCATGCCCCCCGGTCACCTGCCGGTGCGGTCGTACCTGGCCGTGCCGGTGGTGTCGCGCAGCGGCGAGGTGATCGGCGGCCTGTTCTTCGGGCATCCCGAGGTTGGCGTGTTCAAGGAACGCAACGAACAGCTCGCCGTCGGCATCGCCGCCCACGCCGCGGTGGCCATCGACAACGCTCGCTTGTACGCCGCCGTGCAGGAGGAGCTCGACCTGCGGCGCCGGGCCGAGGCCGACCTCGCCCACCAGGCGACGCACGACCCGCTCACCGGTCTGCCCAACCGGCTGCTCATGCACGACCGGCTGGCCCAGGCGCTCGTGCGCCTCGACCGCCAGCCCACCTCCCTGGCCGTGCTGCTGCTCGACCTCGACCGGTTCAAGGTGATCAACGACAGCCTCGGCCACGCCGCGGGTGACCGCATCCTGGTGGCTGTGGCCGAGCGCCTGCTCGCCCTGGTGCGGCCGGGCGACACGGTGTCCCGCATCGGCGGCGACGAGTTCGTGATTGTGTGCGACGGCATCAACGGCGAGATCGACGCCGTCGGCGTCGCCGACCGCGTTGCTCAGGCCTTTGCCGAGCCGTTCGTGATCGGGCCCGCCGAGTTCTTCATCACCGTGAGCGTGGGCATCGCCCTCGCCTATGGCCCTACTGACCCCGACGACGTGATGCGCGACGCCGACACCGTCATGTACCGGGCCAAGGAGCGGGGCGGCAACCGGTGGGAGATCTTCGACGAGGTCATGCGCGTGCGCGTCGTCGAGCGACTGCGCGTCGAGACCGATCTCCGTGGCGCGCTGGCCGCCGACGACCTGCACCTCCATTACCAGCCGGTGCTGTCGCTCACCCACGGGTCACCCATCGGGGTCGAGGGCCTCGTGCGGTGGCAGCACTCGAGCCGCGGCCTGATGATGCCGGGTGAGTTCATCCCGATCTCCGAGGAGTCGGGGCTGATCGTCCCCGTGGGTGCGCGGGTGCTGCAGGACGGGTGCCGGCAGCTGGCCGAATGGAGCGCGGCCGCGGCGACGCGTGACCTCACCATCTCGCTCAACGTGTCGGTGCGCCAACTCACCCACGCCGACCTGGTGGGCGCCGTCCTGGCCGCCCTCGACGCGTCGGGGGCCGATCCGTCGAAGCTCTGCTTGGAGATCACCGAGACCGCCCTCATGGACGACATCGACATCGCCATCCGCGTGCTGCGCACGCTGCGGTCGATCGGCGTGCAGGTGTGGGTCGACGACTTCGGCGCCGGCTACTCGTCGCTGCTCTACCTGCGCCGGCTTCCCCTCGACGTGCTCAAGATCGACCACTCGTTCGTTGTCGGTGTGGCCACCGAGCCCGAGGACCACGCCATCGTCACCGGCATCGTCAATCTGGCCCACGGTCTCGGGCTCACCGCCTTGGCCGAGGGGGTCGAAACGCCCGAGCAGGCCGAGGCGCTGCGCGAGATCGGCTGCGACCTGGCCCAAGGCTTCCTGTGGAGCCGGCCGCTGCCCGCGCCCGATCTCGAGCAGTGGCTCCAGGCGGGCGAACCCGCCCACTCCTGACCCAACTCCCGTTCTGGCACCAGATTCGGGACCTATGACCCCCGAATCTGGTGCCAGAACGCGAAGTGGTTAGGCGCGTTCGTCGCGCAATGCCGTGCGGCGCACCTTGCCGGCGTCGTCGCGGACGGGCTCGTCGACGAACTCGTAGGACTTCGGCACCTTGTACGACACCAGGCGCTCGGCCAGGTGGGCGCGCAGGTCGTCGATGCTGACGGCGTCGGGCGCCGACAGCTGCACGATGGCGTGCAGGCGGCTGCCCAGGTCGTCGTCGGGCAGGCCGACCACCGCGCACGACCGCACTGCGTCGTGCTCCTCGAGGGCGGCTTCCACCTCGGCGGGATACACGTTGGCGCCGCCGACGATGACCATGTCGGTGCGCCGGTCAGTCAGGTAGAGATAGCCGTCG
>JAFATL010000586.1 GCA_019243975.1 Actinomycetota bacterium
GCAGCCGCGCCCGCAGCGGAACCGTGCGCAGCTTCGTCGGCGCGTATCGCGTGAGCACGATGCCGAGGCTGCGCGCCCACTGGATCTCCTGGGTCAACATTTCGGCGACGCTCTCGGGCCCGTCACCGTGCGCTTCGGCATCGATGCTGAACACACCGTCCCAGCCGCCGGACTGCAACCACAACGTGGTCGTGTAGTCCTCGGCGAGTTCGGGCCCGAGACCGCCGACTTCTTTGAGTGCGCGCGTGCGCACCGCGTAGTGCGAGCCGATGCACACCGGGGCAAAGCCGCCGTTCGAGCCCGCCTGCACTGGCCCGTGCATGGCCGCCTCACGGAACAGGCGGCCGCGTACGGTCCAGGCTTTGTCGGCGTTCGCGTCACACACGCTGGGGGCCGAGACGTAGCCCACCCCCGGATCGGCGAACGGCCGCACCATGGCGGCCAGGTAGCCGGCAGAAGGTACGTGGTCGGCGTCGAGTTGGGCAACGACGTCGTAACGCGAGTAGCCGACGTGGTCGTAGAAGTAGGCGAGGTTCCCTTCTTTGGACTTCGTGCGCCGCGGCCACTCGGGTTGGTGGTACTCGGCCACGCCGAACCGGGTCGACACCTTCACGCCGTGCTCCGCGCACCACCGCACGCTCTCTTCCGTCGGGCGCTCGTCGGCCAACCACACGTCGTAGGAGTGGGGGAAGTCCTGAGCGAGGGCGGCCTCCAGGGTGTGCTGGAGGATCGACCACGCTTCGGACGGCGCCTTGGTGACCACCATGGCGCAGCGGAGGTCGGGCACGGGAAGGGCCGGGTTCGGCCTCGTCATACGACTGGCGAAGAAGAAGAAGTAGAAGGGCAGTGCGAACACCCACGCCAACAGGGCGGTGACGATCACCGCCGGTGCCGTCCACTCGCCGTGCCCGACCGTGAGCCACCACAGCCAGAACCACGCGGCGGCGAGAACGCCCATGAAGACGAGCCCGCGCAGGGCTATCTCCTTCTTCAAGGGCAGGGCGGGAACCAGCAGGCGCGGTCGTTTCCATTCGGTGACCTCGGCCTCGGTGGCTTGCCTGTCGACCAGGCCCTGCCAGACGTCGGTGGTAGCGGCCGTCATGGTGCCGACCGTGTCGTGCAGCACCTCGGTGACGGCGCGCGCCTCTTCCGCCTCGAGGAGGGCTTCGGCCCGTATCTGATCGGCGTCGCGCCAGGCGCGGGCGACGATGTCATCGGCCCTGCGTTCGGCGTTCGAGATGATGGCTTCGGCCTGCGACTGTGCCGCCAGCACCCACTCTTCGGCCTGGCTCCGTGCTGCTCGCACGATGTCGGCCTCGCGCTGAATGGCGAGCGTCAGCTCGCTGGCCACCGCCTGGGCGTGCTCGAGGAGGTCGCCGATGCGCCGGGTTGGCGGTGGCCCGTCGATCACCTCTGGCGGCCCCTCCACCGGGACCGCCAGATCGGCGTTGATGTGGACCATTGGCCCGCTAGGCCGACGCGAGTTGCGGACTGCGGATGAAGACCGCAGTCGAGGCGTGGCACTCGGGGCAGTCGAGCTGCTCCTCTCCGAAGCTGCCACGCAGGTTTGCCCAGAGAGGGACGAGCCGCCGACAGCCGCCGCAACGGATCAACGTTCCTCGAGGGTCAGCCGCCGTCGCCGCGTTCATGAGGTGAGCCCCGATCCGCGAACGCCGCCGTGGCGCTTGGTCAGCCCCACGATCAGCAGCCCGAAGGCCAGGAACAGCGAGGCGATGACGAGCAGCAGGGCGATGTGCCCCGAGCCGGTGAACGCCAGTTCGGATCCCACCTGTTGTGCCAATGCCTGCGGTGCGTGGGGGGCCGCCGCGAGCATCTTGGAGGGGGCGACGTGACTCGTCCCGAGCCCAATGGCGGCCGCCAGCGCGGCACCGCCAACTTGGGCGTGACCTGAGATACACATGTTTTGTTCTCCCCAGCATTGTGAGTTGAGCCAAGTACCCGCCTGTACCTGCGCTAGGGAGTCCTTCGCTGGGCCCGGGGCGATCAACCAGCGAGTACCCGCGGTAACCGTGCGCCAAACAGCCGCTAAAAATTTCGGATTTGGTACCTAGAAACTGCCAGCGCGCTGATGACGTGTCACAACAACGGTCATCGTTCCGTCATCGGAACAGGTCTTCGGCGGGAGGGCGGACCAGCTCCTCGCGCACACTGGCGTCCCGTAGCCATTCCGGGTCGACGCCGCGGACGATGGCGACGGGCACGCCGCTCGACTTGCCCATGACCAACTCGGCGGCCGACGCGAGTTCGTCGGCGACAGCGACCTCGGTTACTTGCAGGATGCGGCCGAGCGCGTCGGCCGTGCCCTGCAGGCTCACTAGCGCGGCGATGCCCGCGCACCCGATGGCGACGTCGGTGAGACCGCGCCGCCAGGCGCGCCCGAACGTGTCCGACACGATCACGCCCAGGTCGACGTGGGCCTTGCCCTTGAGGCCGTCGCGGATGCGTCGCGCGGACCGGTCGGAGTCGATCGGGAGAAGGGCGGCATACCCCTTCTCGACGTTCGACAGGTCGACGCCGCTGTTGGCGCACACGAAGCCGTGGGTGGTCTCGGTGATGATGAGGTCGCCGCGGCGGCGCAGGACGCGCACCGCCTCCTGCTCAACGAGCGCCTTGTGGCTGAGGGGGTCGTCGGGATCGATGGGGACGAGGCGACCTTCGGCCTTCGACACGATCTTCTGGGTGACGACGACGACGTCTCCGTTTTCCAGCGCCGCGTGCTCGGCGATGAGGTCGGCCAGGTTGTCGCCCGGCGCCACCTCGCCGATGCCTTCGACCGGGATGATCGTGAGGGCAGGCATCAGGTGGCGAGCACGGTCTTGGCCAGGGCGGCCGCCTCGGCCGGGCCCGTCATGATCGTGTCGGTGACGACGCACCGCATGCCGGACGCTTCGACCTGGTCGGCCAAGCCGGCGTCGGCTTCGTCGATGACGAGGGTGGCGGCCAGCGGCGCGTAGAGCCGGGCCACGCCGACGACGGTCGCCTCGTGGCCGAGCTCGGTCAACATGCGGTCGGCCGGGCCCTTGAGGGCG
>JAFATL010000655.1 GCA_019243975.1 Actinomycetota bacterium
CGACCACCCCGACATCGCCGAGGCCGCAGTGGTCGGGGTCGCCCACCCGCACACGGGGGAAGCGGTGAAGGCCTTCGTGGTCCCCGACGCGGGCTCGTCGATCACCGAGTCGGACGTGCAGGCGTTCTGCGCGGGCCGGCTGGCCCGTTACAAGTGCCCGACCACCGTCACCTTCGTTGACGCTCTCCCGCATGGTCTGGCCGGGAAGCTGCTCCGCCGGGCATTGCGGTAACCAGCGAGAGCGTCGGGCGGCGGCGGCGCAGCGGGCCGCTGGCGACGAGGAACCCGCTGAACAGCACCGAGATGCCGATCACCAGGGTGACGGCGAACCCGGTCATGGCGTCGAACACCGAGTTGAGCAGCCCGCTGGCGCCCAGCAGAGCCGTGCCGGCGGCGATCAGCACGTTGCCCAGGAGCAGGCGTCGATCGCCCCGGCGCCGCACCGCGCTGTAGGCGGCGCCTCCGAACACCACCAGGGCCCCGCCGCCCGATGCCACCGCGGCCAACACGCGGGGCAGGACACCCAGCACGTGGGAGCCCTGGGCCAGCTCGTGGCGCGGCAGCGCGTGGGTGAGCGGCACCGTGGCCAGCACGCCGCCGGCGAAGGCGGCGAACAGGGCGACGACCCACGTGGTGGGGTCGCCCCACCGCCGCCCGCCCAGGAGCGAGATGCTGCCGGCGGCGAGGAACGGCACGTTGGCGATGGCACCGAACAGGTAGAAGACGCGGAACGTTGCGTGCGACCACCCGAGGGCGGCGCCCGCGGCCAAGGCGAAGGCGGCCAGGGAGAACATGGCCAGGGCGACGCTCCACAGCAGCTCGTGCTGGCTGCGCCGCACCAGCCACCGCTCGAACGTGGAGAGCGAGAAGGCCAGGGCCACCAGAGCGGCCCCCACTGCCAACGCCACGTGCACCATCGGTCCCCGATCGTACGCCCGGGAGCATGTGAATTAGTGCACGTGCGCCGGTACGATGGCGCCATGGAGGACCGGGGCCGGCGCCGCATTCCCGAGGCGACCGTGGCCCGCCTGCCCGTCTACCTGCGCTGCCTGGTCGAGGTGGCCGACGGCAAGATCGCCACGGTCTCCTCCGAGCGTCTGGCCGAGATGGCCGGCGTCAACGCGGCCAAGGTCCGCAAGGACCTGTCGTACCTGGGGTCCTACGGCACGCGGGGCGTCGGCTACGACGTCGAGTACCTGCTGTACCAGATCAGCCGCGAGCTGGGTCTCACCCAGGACTGGCCGGTGGTCATCGTCGGGCTCGGCAATCTGGGTCACGCCCTGGCCAACTACAACGGCTTCTCCGCCCGCGGCTTCCGCGTGGTGGCCTTGGTCGACGCCGACCCGGGCAAGGTGGGCACCAAGATCGGCGACCTGGCCGTGCGCCCCCTGGAAGACCTCGACGAGATCGCCACGTCCGACCGGCCCGCCATCGGCATCATCGCCACGCCCGCCCAGGCGGCCCAGGACGTTGCCGACCGCCTGGTGGCGGCCGGCGTCACGTCCATCCTCAACTTCGCCCCCGTCGTGCTCTCGGTGCCCGACGGCGTGAGCCTGCGCAAGGTCGACCTGTCGATCGAGCTGCAGATCCTGAGCTTCTACCAGCAGCGCCACGCGGGCCGGTCCGGCGACGGCGCCGAGCAGCTGGCGAAGATCTGATGCCGCTCGACACCGCGGTGTACCCGGTCAACCTCGTCGTCGACGGTCGGCGCTGCCTCGTGGTGGGCGGGGGCGCGGTGGCGACCGGCAAGGTTCGCAACCTGCGGGCGGCAGGGGCGATCGTGCACGTGGTGGCCCCCGAGATCTGCGACGAGATCGCGGCCATGGCCGACGTGACGGTCGAGCGTCGCCGCTACCGCCAGGGCGAGGTGGCGGGCTACCGGCTGGCCATCGCCGCCACCGGAGACCCGGCGGTCAACGGCGCCGTGTTCAGCGACGGCGAGGCGGCCGGCGTCTGGGTGAACAGCGCCGACGACCCGGCCCGCTGCGCTTTCACCCTGCCCTCAGTCGTACGTCAGGGCGCTCTCACCGTGACCGTCTCCACCGGTGGGCACAGCCCGGCCCTGTCGCGGTGGCTGGCCGACCGGTTCGAGCGGGCCATCGGGCCCGAGTACTCGGTGCTGGTCGACCTGCTGTCCGCCGAGCGGCGTGCGGCCAAGGCGGCGGGACGGTCGACCGAAGACCTCGATTGGCAGAAGGCGCTCGACTCCGACATGCTCGCGTTGATCAAAGCGGGCCAGATCCAGCAAGCAAGGGAGCGCCTGCAGGCGTGTCTGTCATCGTCGTCGGCCTGAACCATCGCACCGTCCCTCTCGAGGTTCTCGAGCGGATGACGGTCAACGACGCGCACCTGCCCAAGGCGCTGCACGACCTCACGTCGCGCAGCAACCTGAGCGAGGCGGTCGTGCTGTCGACGTGCATGCGCACGGAGATCTACGCGGTGGCCGACAAGTACCACGGCGCCGTGCAGGACGTGCGCAACTTCCTGTCGGAGCTCGGCTTCACTGCCCCAGAGGAGTTCACCGACCACCTTTACTCGTTCCACGACGACGCGGCTGTCACCCACCTGTTCCGGGTGGCGTCCGGCCTCGACTCGGCGGTGTTGGGCGAGGGCGAGGTGCTCGGCCAGGTGCGGCACGCGTGGGAGAAGGCGCGCGAAGAGAGTGCGGCCGGCCCCGTGCTGTCGGCGTTGTTCCGTCACGCGGTGGAGGTGGGCAAGCGGGCCCGGGCCGAGACGGCGATCGCCCGGGGCACCACGTCGGTGTCGCAGGCGGCGGTGGAGATGGCTGCCCGCCAGCTGGGTTCGCTGGAAGGACGCAGCATCCTCGTGCTGGGTGCGGGCGACATGGGCGAAGGCATCGCCGTCGCCTTGTCGAGCAGCGCGTCGTCGAGCCGCGTGCTCGTCGCCAACCGCACCTGGACCAAGGCGGTGGCCGTGGCCAACCGCGTCGGCGGCGAGGCGATCGACTTCGGCTCGCTGGCGGCCGCGCTCGAAGACGTCGACGTCGTGCTCACCACCACGGGGTCGCCGTCGGTGCTCATCGAGGCGTCCGACGTCTCGGGCGTGATGGACTCGCGTGAGCGCGACCTGTTGATCGTCGACATTGCCGTGCCTCGCGACGTCGATCCGTCGGTGCGCAACCTGCCCGGCGTCACCCTGCTCGACATGGACGACCTGCGCGCGTTCGCCGAGGCCGGCATCGCCGGTCGCCGGGGCGAGATCGCCAAGGTCGAGGCGATCATCGCCGAAGAGGTGCAGCGCTTCCTCGACGCCTCCGTGGCGCGTGAGGCGGCGCCGTTGGTGGCCGCCCTCCGCGAGCGGGCCGAGCAGGTGCGGCAGGCCGAGTTGACGCGATTGGCCGCCCGGCTCGACGGTCTCGACGACCGCCAGCGCCAGGCCGTCGAGGCGTTGACGCGCGGCATCCTCAACAAGCTGCTGCACGAGCCCACGGTGCGCCTCAAGGACGCGGCCGGGTCCCCGCGCGGTGAGTCGCTCGCCGCCGCCCTGCGCGCCCTCTTCGACTTGTGACATTGGTTCGCTCCGGGCTGCGCCCTGCGCTCACTCCGGCGGGCACCCCTGAGGGGCCCCACCCGCCGGGCTCTGTTTGAAGCTCATGCGGGCGGCGACGCGGGGGAGTCCGCTCGCCCTCCGGCAGACGGAGCTGGTGGCGGCCCTGCTCGGCGTGCCCGTCGACACGGTCATCGTGGAGACCACCGGCGATCAGCGTCGCGATGTCCCCATCCGCGAGATCGGTGGCCGGGGGGTGTTCGTCAAGGAGGTGCAGGCGGCCGTGCTCGACGGGCGGACCGACTTCGCCGTGCACTCGGCCAAGGATCTGCAGTCGACGCCGACGGACGGGCTCGTGATCGGCGCCGTACCCGAGCGGGAAGACGCGCGCGACGCGCTAGTGGGCAACACCCTCGCCGGCCTGCCGCCCGGTTCGCGCGTCGGCACCGGTTCGGTGCGGCGCCGGGTGCAGCTGACAGCGCGCCGGCCCGACCTCACGTTCGCCGAGCTGCGCGGCAACATCGGCACCCGCATCGACAAAGCGAGCGAGTTCGGGGCCGTCGTGGTGGCTTACGCGGCGTTGCGTCGCCTGGGCCGGGAGGCGGAAGCCAGCGAGGTCCTCGAGCCGGCCGTGATGCTTCCGCAGGTGGCGCAGGGGGCGTTGGCGATCGAGTGCCGGGCCGACGACGCCGAGACGTTGGGCCGGCTCCAGGCCATCGAGCACGCACCTACCCGCGCCGCGGTGGATGCCGAGCGCGCCTTCCTCGCCGAGCTGGGTGGCGGGTGCGACCTCCCCGTCGGCGCCTACGCCACCCTCGAAGGGTCGGGGCAGATCACGGTGCGGGGGTTGGTGGCGTCCCTCGACGGGCGCATCGTGTTGCGGCACGCCGCCACCGGCGACGACCCGGTCACCGTCGGCCGGGAGGTGGCGGTGCACCTGCTCGACGGCGCCGGCGGCCGGGCCCTGCTCGAGGGCAGCAGCGCCCCGTGACCGTGTACCTGGTCGGCGCCGGCCCCGGCGACCCCGACCTCATCACCGTGCGCGGGGCGGACGTGCTCCGGCGCG
>JAFATL010000656.1 GCA_019243975.1 Actinomycetota bacterium
GAGAACCCGTCGTAGAGACGCGCGCTGCCGATGGCGAGCGCGATCGTGCCGACCGCCGCCCAGAACCTGGGCGCGCCCGCCTGCAGGTCGATGGCGTACCCGAACACGCCGAGGCACAGCAGCAGCACGGCCCACCACCGCGTCGGCAGCACGCCGAGGCCGTAGGACGCCAGCGCAGCGGCGAGGAGCCCGGCCACGCCTGCGATGCCGATGCCGGCGGTGAAGAACTCGAAGACGATCAACAGCAGCCCGACAACCAGCAGCACGTAGGGCACCGCCGGCGTCACGACGGCGTGCAGCATGCGCGCCATCAATGCGGGCTTGGCGAAGCGCACGTCGACATCGGGCCGGCGCTGCGGCTGACGGCCCTTCTCCCGCACCAACTTGGTCGGAACTGGAAGGCCGCCGCCCACGACGAAGTCGCCCAACGTCGGTGCCCTCACGACGTCCTTGCCGATGGCGCGGTTGGGACCGACCTTGGCGCCCGGTCCCACCCCGCGCACCTTGGCCGCGAGGAAGAGGCGGTACGCATCCCGGTAAGCACGCGGGCGGCCGCTCCCGCCCACCCAGACGCCGACGGGCACGGTCGACTGCGAGACGGTCTGCTCGAGGCGGCGCAGGCGCGCCGCTGACAGCACCCCGTTGCGGCTGTCGAGCTGCACGACGAGGGCGATCGAGTGCTCCGTCTCGGCGGCCTGCACGGCCTTGGTGAGGAAGTCGGCCATCACCGGGTCGATCAGCCCGCTGACCTCGATGACGTCGATGTGCGGGCGCGCGTCGGCCGCTCCCGCGGGCGCGTTCGAAGCCGGGATGACGACGCTCGTGAGGGTTCCGAGCGCGATGAGAGCACTGACTAGTCTGCGGATTGGCCGTCTCCAGAGGGGAACTGCGCTTGGATCCTGCCGGGTTCTGTTCCCAGACCCGCGTGCTCATCGTCGCCGGGAAGGGTGGCGTCGGCAAGACGACGGTCAGCGCCGCCCTGGCGCGGATGGCCGCCCTGGCAGGCCTGACCACCCTGATCGTGGAGATCGAGGGCAAGAGCGGCCTGGCGCGCGCCTTCGGCCGCGTGCAGCCGCTCACCTACGAAGAGGTCACCCTCGCGCCGGGCGGCGGCCGCAGCGGCGCGGCCGACGTGCGCGCCCGCACCCTCACGCCCGACGACGCCCTCATCGAGTACCTGCACGACCACGGCATGCGCCGCATCTCCAAGCGGCTGATGAAGTCAGGCGCCGTCGACGTGGTGTCGACGGCCGTCCCCGGCATCCGCGACATCCTCGTGCTCGGCAAGGTGAAGGCCCTCGAGCGCGACGCCCACGCCGACCTCATCGTCCTCGATGCGCCGGCGGCCGGTCATGCCGTCACGTTCCTCATGAGCGCCACCGGGCTCCTGGACGCGGTGCGCGTCGGGCCCATCCGCACGCAGGCCCAGGAGGTGGTCGACCTCCTCAGCGATCCCAACCGCTGCCAGGTGCTGCTGGTGACGCTGCCGGAGGAGACGCCGGTCAACGAGGTCGTGGAGACGGCGTTCAAGTTGGAGGACCGCGTGGGCGTGAGCCTGGCGCCCGTGGTCGTGAACGGCCTGTACCCCGCGCTCACCGGTCTCGACGTCGACCCCGTCGAGGCGGCGGCCGCCAGCGGCGCCCACCTGCGCAACGGCGAGGCCGACGAGTTGCGCGCCGCCGCCGCGTTCCGGCGCCAACGCCAGCAGCTACAGGCCGAGCAAGTGGCGCGCCTCGCCGACGCCCTGCCGTTGCCCCAGCTCCACCTGCCCTACCTGTTCACCACCGGGCTGGGCCCCCCCGAGGTCGACGTGCTGGCGGCGGCCCTGGGCGACGCCGTGCGGGCGTTGCCCGAACCCGTCAAGCGCTGAGCCATGGACATGCGTGAGCTCCCCGACCAGGGGATCGTGATCTGTTGCGGGTCAGGTGGCGTCGGCAAGACGACGGTCGCGGCCGCCCTCGCCCTGGAGGGGGCGCGACGGGGACGGCGCGCGTGCGTCGTCACCATCGACCCGGCCAAGCGCTTGGCCGACGCCCTCGGCCTGGCCGAGCTCACCAACACGCCGGGGAAGATCGACGGCGACTGGCCGGGCGAGCTGTGGGCGCTGATGCTCGACACGAAGACGACGTTCGACAACCTCGTGGTGCGCTACGCGGGCGGCGAGGATCAGGCGCGCCGCATCCTCAACAACGGTCTCTACCGCAACATCTCCGGCGCCTTGTCGGGCACGCAGGAGTACATGGCGATGGAGAAGCTGTACGAGCTGCACGACGAGGACCGCTTCGACCTCATCGTCGTCGACACGCCACCGACGCGGAACGCCCTCGACTTCCTCGACGCGCCCCGGCGGCTCACCCGCCTGCTCGACAACCGCATCTTCCGCCTTTTGGTGATGCCGACGCGCGCCTACCTCAAGGCGGTGAGCGCGGCGACGCAGGCGTTCCTCAAGACGATCGCCAAGGTCGTCGGCGCCGAGGTGGTCGGCGACGCGGTGGCGTTCTTCCAAGCGTTCGAGGGGATGGAGCAGGGCTTCCGCGAGCGGGCCCAACACGTCAACGATCTGCTCGCCGATCCGGCCACGGTGTTCGTGCTCGTGGCCTCGCCGCGCGCCGACACGGTGGAGGAAGCGTTGTTCTTCGCCGACAAGCTGCAGGAAGCGGGCATCGAGGTGGACGCGCTGGTCGTCAACCGCTTGCACCCGCGCTTTGGCGACGACAACGGCAGCGGTGCGGAACGCCAGCGGGCCGAAACACTGGCGGGCACCGAGCTGGGCACCCTCTACGCCAACCTCGCCGACTTCCGCGAGGTGTCGGCGCGCGAGGAGAGCCATTTCGCCGATCTGGCCGGCAAGGTGTCGCCCGCACCCGTCGGTCGCGTGCCGTTCCTCGCCGACGACGTGCACGACCTCGACGGCCTGACCGCGGTCGGCGGCTATCTCTTCAGCGCGTAGGTCTCAGCCCGGTGTGCTGCTGCCGAGGGCGGCGGCCGCTTCCTCGATCGTCTCCGCGACCGTGACGATGCGATCGAAGCCGGTGGTGCGCAGCAAGCGGGTGAGCGTGGGCCGGTTGCAACACACGGCCACGTCGCCGCCAAGCTCGCGGGCGCGCCGGATACCGCCGATGAGCGCGCCGAGACCAGCCGAGTCGACGAACGGCACCAACGACATGTCGATCAGGATCCGCGGGTTGGACGCCAGCTCGGCCAGGGTCTGGCGGAATTGGCTCACCGTGAACGCG
>JAFATL010000662.1 GCA_019243975.1 Actinomycetota bacterium
CCGAGCAGGGCGCGACGGATGTTGCCCGGGGCCATGAGGTCGAAGACCACGATCGGCAATCCGTTGTCGCTGCAGAAGGTGATGGCGGTGAGATCCATCACCCGCAGACCCTTCGATACGACGTCCATGAACGGGATCTCGTCGAACCGGGTGGCGTCTTTGTCCAACTTCGGGTCGGCGCTGTAGACGCCGTCGACGCCTGAATGGGTGCCCTTGAGGATGACGTCGGCCTCGATCTCGGCGGCTCGCAGGGCGGCGGTGGTGTCGGTGGTGAAGTACGGATTCCCGGTGCCGCCGGCGAAGATCAGCACCCGGCCCTTCTCCAGGTGCCGCACGGCCCGGCGCCGGATGTACGGCTCGGCCACCTGCGCCATCTGGATGGCGGTCTGCACGCGCGTGGGCTGCCCCCGGCGCTCGAGAGCGTCCTGCAGGGCCAGGGCGTTGATGACGGTGGCGAGCATGCCCATGTAGTCGGCGGTGGCGCGGTCCATGCCTGCGCCGGCACCGGCCCCGGTCATCCCCCGCCAGATGTTGCCGCCGCCCACCACGATGGCGAGCTCCAGGCCCGGCGTGTTCTTCAGGACGTCGGCGATCTCGGCGGCCAGCCGGTCGACGAACTCGCCGTCGATCGGGTCACCGGTACCGGGGTTGTCGCCGGCGAACGACTCCCCCGACAGCTTCAGAACGACACGCTGCCAACGGGGACTGTCCGCCATACGGACGTGAACCTACTTGCCGATTTCGATCTGGGCGAAGCGCACGACCTCGGCGCCGCCGAGGATCTGGGTGATCGTCTGCTTGTCGTCCTTGGCGTAGGGCTGCTCGAGCAGCACCCGCTCCTTGAACCACCCGTTGAGACGGCCCTCGACGATCTTGGGCATGGCCTGTTCGGGCTTGCCCTCGTTGCGCGTGATGGTCTCCAGCGTCTTGCGCTCGGCCTCGACTTCCTCGGCCGGCACCTCTTCGCGGCGCAGGAACTGCGGGCGGGCGAACGCGATGTGCACGGCGACGTCGTGGGCCAGCTCCTGGCTGCCGCCCTTGAGCTCGACGAGCACGCCGTTGACGCCCCGGTCGCTCTGGATGTGCAGGTAGGTGTCGAGGGCGTTGCCCTCGGCGGCGTCGAAGCGCACCACGCGACCCACGGAGATGTTCTCCTTGAGCGTCACCTTCAGATCGTCGACCGCGTCGGACTTGGACGCGACCGCGTCCTCACCCTTGTCGGCGACCAGCTGGGCCAGCTCGTCGGCGAGGCTCACGAACTCGGGCGACTTGGCCACGAAGTCGGTCTCGCTGCGCAGCTCGACGAGGGCGGCCACGTTGCCCGAACGGGCCAGGGCGACGGCGCCTTCGGAGCTCTCGCGGTCGGCCCGCTTGGCCGAGCTGGCGAGGCCCTTCTCCCGCAGCCACTGGCTGGCCTGGTCGAAGTCGCCGTCGTTCTCTTCCAACGCCTTCTTGGCGTCCATCATCCCCGCGCCAGTGGCCTGGCGCAGGCGCTGCACGTCCTTGGCCGTGAACTCAGCCATTGCTCTGCTGCTCCTCTGTTGCTTCGGGTGCGGTGGGGGTCTCGGTGGGTGCGGGTGCGGGCGCGGGTGCGGGTGCGGCCTCGGCGGCGGCCCGCTGGGCGGCCATGCGCGCCTCGCGCTCCTGGGCCTGCAGGGCCGCTTGGCGACGCGCTTCGGCCTGCTGGGCGGCCTTCTCCTCTTCCTGCTCGGGGGTGAGCGGGGCGGGAGCGGGGCCGGCGGCCTCGGGCGAGCGGGGCGCGGCGCGGCGCGATGCCATGAAGCGGCCTTCGTCGACGGCGTCGGCCACGACGCGGCACATCAGGCTGCCGGCGCGGATCGCGTCGTCGTTGCCCGGGATCACGTACTGGATGAGGTCGGGGTCGCAGTTGGTGTCGACCACCGCCACGATCGGGAGGCCGAGCTTGTTGGCCTCGGTGACGGCGATGTGCTCCTTCTTGGTGTCGATGATGAACACCGCGTCGGGCAGGCGCGACATGCCCCGGATACCGCCCAGGTTGCGCTGCAGCTTCTCGAGCTCACGGCTGAGGATGAGCGCTTCCTTCTTGGGCATGGCCTCGAAGTCGCCGGCCTCCTTCATGCGCTCGTACTCCTGCATCTTCTTCACCCGGTTGCTGATGGTGGAGAAGTTGGTGAGCATGCCGCCGAGCCAGCGCTCGTTGATGTACGGCATGCCGCACTTCTGCGCGTAGGTGGCGACGGGGTCCTGGGTCTGCTTCTTGGTGCCGACGAACAGCACCGTGCCGTTGTCGGCGACCAGGTCGCGCACGAACCCGTAGGCGACTTCGATGCGCTGCAGCGTCTGGCGCAGGTCGATGACGTAGATGCCGTTGCGCTCGCCGAAGATGAAGCGCTTCATCTTCGGGTTCCAGCGCCGGGTCTGGTGGCCGAAGTGGACGCCGGCCTCCAGCAGGTCCTTCATGGTGACGACAGCGGTCACAGGTTTTTTCCTCCCCATCGGTTGGTCTCACCCGGCCGCAGCGCCCCCCGGACAGGTCCGGAAGGCGACCGTGGGCACGGCCGGGCGTTGGATAGCGCCGGCGACGGTCGCCGGAGCCGGATCAGTGTAGTCGGCGCCGCAGCTGGAGCAGTCCGCCGGCGATGGCGGCGATGATGAGCGCACCCATCAGGCCGGTGCCCGAGCGGGCGCCGCCGGCGTCCCCCTCGACCGCCGCCACCAGGCCGGTGCCCTTGTTGTCCACCCGGAACCCGATCGGGACCGCCGCGTCACGCCCCACCCCGGCCTCGGCGCTGATGGTCACGGTCACGTCGCCCACCACGGGCGACGCCGGCAGCGTCACCACGTGGTCGCCGGCGTCCTTCACGCCCGCGTCGAGCTCGACGGCCGGGGACTCGGGCCGCTGCATCGCCACCCGCACGGCCGCAGGCGTCGACAGGTGGAAGCGCAGCTGCACGGCGGCGCCGGGCCGGGGCCGACCCGGGTTGACGGCGACCGATTCGATGGCCGGCGGTCCGCCCTGGGCGCCGGGGGGCACGACCCGCACGCCCGCCTTGCCTGGTGCTGGCAGGACCTGCCACTTCCCGCTGCCCATCACCGCCAGCACCCGGCCCGTCCCGTCGAGCACCCGGAAGCGGCCCGCGCTCGTGGCCGTGGCCGAGCTGCGGCTGGTGTCGAGGGCGACCCGGATCGACTGCGGGAGCTGGGTCGGGGGCACCGCCACCGGGCGCAGACCGCCGAAGTAGGTGGCGAGGATGGCGTCTGCCTTCATGCCGCGCAGGGCCTTCCCCATGGCGCCGTACTGGCTCATGCCCACCCCGTGGCCCCAGCCCGCACCGTCCAGTTGTGCCACCCGGGCGGCGGTGTCGCTCACCATCGAGAACCGCATCGACGGCACGTAGTCCGGCAGGCCCGAGGGAGCCGGCAACCCGTTGAGGTGATCGCGGAAGTCGGTGATCGACACCGGCTGCTGCACCGTCGAGCTGTCGGGCAACTGCCACGTGAGGAAGATGGTGTTCGGCGTCGGGCGCTCCGCATCGACGAGTTGTCCCGGGCCGGGTATCGCCGACGCGATCGTGTCGAGCGGGATGCTCACCTGCCAGTGGTGCAAGGGGCTGAGCGCGTCGTCGGGATCGTTGACCGCGCGCAGGTAGGGCTGGCCGCCGGTGATCGACTGCCCGCCGTTCGACGACGAGTACTCCGCCATCACCGGCTTGCCCTTGTAGAGCAGCACCTGGCCGGCGGTGGCGCTCACTGCCGCGGCCCACGCGTTGGCGGACTCTTGCCGTTCGCGCTTGAGCCCGGTGTACACCTGGCACGCGTCGGTGGCGCAGATGTCGGCGTTGACGGCGCGCCACGTGCTCGTCTGCGGCGTGAGCATCTCGAACAACGCGTAGCTGCGCGCCGCGATCGCTTGCGCCTTGAGTGCCTCGGCCGGCCAACGGGGCGGCATCTCGCTCAGACCGAGGAGGTACTCCTCGAATCCGAGCTGGTTGACGACGGCGACGGACCCTCCGTTGCGCGCGACCTCGATGGCGCCGCGATAGTCACCAAGACCGTCGACACCCAGTGGCGCGCTGTCGAGCGGTTCGAAACGCACGCGGTCGACGACCCACCCGGGCGGGGGCGCCACCGGTTTCTTGGCGGTCGGCGTCGCGCTTACCGGCGCGGCGACGGCAACGATGACGAAGGACGCGAAGAGAGTGGCCCCCAGCTGCCGGCGCACGGGAGCGCATCCTAGGCATGCCACGCCCGCGCGCTGATCACGTTGGGCTCGCCTTCGCGGGTGGCCACCACGAGGCGACCATCGCCGCTGGTAGCGACGCCGGGGACCAGTCCGGAGGGGTCGAGAACGTCTACCGCTTTGCCGCCCCGGGCGATCAAGACGCGGCCGTCGTCGACCGGGAGGGCGACCGTGTCGGGGCCCAAGGCGACCGGCCCACCCCGAAAGGCGACCCCGACGCCGCGCACCGCCCACGCCTCGCGGCCGGACGCGATGTCGACCACCTTGAGGTCGCCGTCGCGATCGGCCAACGCCACGCGCCCGCCCGCCAGTACGACCGGCGCGACCTCCGGCGAACCGGGTCCGGGCATCTCGGCGTGCCAACGCGGCGTGCCTGCGCGCACGTCGACGGCGTACGCCGTCGCGTCGCCTGCCACGACGAACGCCGTGTCGCGGGAAATCGTCGGCGCACTCACGCCACCACCCGGCAACGCGCACGACCAACGCAACGCACCGGTCGCGGCGTCGACACCGACGAGTGCCGCGTGGGCGCCGTCGTCCCACGTCGCGACCGCGATTCCGTCGACGACCGACGGTTGGTCGTACAGCTGGCCCGGCAGGTCGAGGGCCCACGCGACCGCGCCGGTGTCGGCGTCGACCGCGGTCATGCGCTTCGACCACGTCGTCGTGACCAGGAGGTGACCGGCGCGCGCCGGCGTGGCGCCGGTGTCGCCGAGGTCGGTCGCCCACTTGGTCGCGCCGGTGGCGCGGTCGAGGGCGACGAGACCGTCGTCGGACGCCACGTACACCGTGTCGTGCTCGAGCAGCGGTGCCGTGTCGTAGAGGTTCATCCCCGGCGTGACCTCCCACTTCCGGTTCCCCCGCGCGTCGAGGAGCACGACCTCCTCATGGTTGAGCACCGACGCCACGCCGCCGCCGTCGGCGGCGGGCATTCCCGCATTGGCGTCAGCGGTGGTCTGCCAGGTCCAGCCGGCCGGTTTCGATCGAGCGGGAGCGACGGCGGCATGGTGGGGACGGCCGCAGGCGGCGGTCAGGGCCAGGACCAGCAGGAACACGACGAAAGTGCAGGTGCGGCGCACAGCAGCTCCTTTGCGGAAGGCAGTTCGGGTGGAGGTCACGGGAGGGCCCGGACGATGGGGCGGACGCCGTGCTCGGCATCCGAGACGGCGGCGCCCAGGACGGCGTCGGTGACGGCCGCGGTGACGCTCTTGCACGACGGCGGCAGGTGGTTGAGCGCGAGGCCCAGCTCCCGCTGGGCGGGCGCCGAGCCGGGCAGGTGGTCGTGGTCCTTGAGCCAGCCGGGGACGTCGACGATGACGTTGTGTGCTCCGTCGAGATGAGCGCGTGGCGTCGGGACGACGTTGTCGCCTCGCCCGGCAATCGACGTGAACCAGACGCCGGGGGGCAGCGGCCGCTCGTTGAGTTTGCGGATGAAGTCGGAGTTCTCCGCCAGCTGCTTGACCGACACCGAACGCGGATCGATTCCACCGAGCTGCAGCTCGCCCGCGACCGTCTCGATCGCCTCGCCGCTGAGCTTCCGGCCGAGGTCGGCGCCGACGGTTGCCAAGTTGGCGCCGTGGTGTGGCGTCGCCAGCGTGACCACACTCTCGATGGGCGGGTGCCCCGGCTTGGTGAGGTCGATGTCGTACGCCAGCGCCGCGCGCGTCACGAGCCCGCCCTGCGAGTGGGCGACGATGTCGATCGGTACGCCGGGATGCTCGGCCGCTTCTCGCTGCAGCAACTCCGCCAGGCGCTGGCCGGAGGCGCGGATGTCGACCTGCGTGTCGGCCGCGGTGTACGCGTTGTCGCGCGTCGTGCCGCCTTCGTAGGAGAACTCGACGACGTCATCGGGCGCGTACCCGAGCGCCCCTTCGTTCACGTCGACGACCGCACCCGCCTCGTGCCAGCCCTCGGGGTTTCTCTTGCTCGTCGTTCCCGTGTGCGATCCGAGGCCCGCGACCTCGACGAGGATGTGGCGCTCCTGCAGCTTGGGCGTGGCCACGTCGCTGCCCGTGCAGTCGGCATTGGTCGCCTCCCATGCGGCGGTCCCGATGGTCAGCAGCCACGCGGCCGGGTCGCCGAGCCGGCGGGCGTACTCGGCCCAGGCGGCGAGGGACTCGGCCTTGCCGAGCAGCTGCAACGCCTGCTGGCCCATGCGCACCGGCGCCAGCGCGGCGTCGACACTCTGCTGGGCGGCCCAGGCCACGCCGGCTTCAGTGGCGTGGAACGCGCCCCCGGCCAGGGCGGCCAGGCTGTGCCACACGCCGCCCTTCTCGCCTTCCTCGCTCAGCGGTTCGGCTACCAGGTGGATGCGCTCGTGGCCCGGCCCCATGAGCACGGCCGGATCGATGTACGCGTCGCCCGCGCGCGCGCCGAAGTGGAACGAGGTGCGCGTCGTGCCGAGCACCTCGCCCGCCGCCACCTGCATGCCGCGTGCGACCGCGATCGACGCGAGAAAGCTGTAGCTGGTGCGAATTCCGTCGGCATGCAAGACGACGACGTGCAGCGTGCCGCCCACCTGCCCGGCGAACACGACCTGCCCGGGCGCTGACGCGTGCACGGGCGAGCCGTCGGTCGTCGCGTAGTCGAGCCCGCGGTCGCCTGCCGCGTAG
>JAFATL010000716.1 GCA_019243975.1 Actinomycetota bacterium
GGAAGAATCGGGCGCTGGGTAGGGTTCACGCCATCGTGCGTCGACTCGCAGTCCTCTCCATCCACACCTCCCCGCTGGCCCAGCCGGGCGCGGGCGACGGCGGGGGCATGAACGTCTACGTGCGGGAACTCTCATCGGCGCTGGCCCGCGCCGGCGTCGAGTGCGACGTGTACACGCGGGCCTACGGCGCCGATCTGCCCGACGTCGTCACCGTCGAACCCGGCTTCAACGTGCACCACGTCGACGCCGGCCCCCGCCGGCCCGTCGACAAGGGCGAGCTGCCGGGTCTGCTGCAGGAGTTCGGCGACGGCGTGCTGGCCCGCATGGCGTCCAGCCCGGCCGATGCCATCCACGCCAACTACTGGTTGTCGGGCGTCGTCGGCCACCGCCTCAAGCACGAGCTCGACCTGCCGCTGGTCTCGACGTTCCACACCCTCGACCGAGTGAAGGCGGAGGACAGCGACGACGTCGACGGCAGCCGCGCCCGGGCCGAGGCCGACATCATCGGATGCTCCGACGCGCTCCTCGCGTCGTGCACCGTCGAGGCCGCGCAGCTCGTCGACCTGTACGGCGCCGATCCGGCGCGCATCGAGATCGTGGCACCCGCCGTCGACCACGCCTTCTTCGCGCCGGGCAACCGGGCGCAGGCGCGCCGCGCCATCGGTCTCCCGAGCGACGCGCCGATGTTGCTGTTCGTCGGGCGCATCCAGCCGCTGAAGGGACTCGACGTGGCGGTCCGCACGTTGGCCGCCGCCAGCAGCAACGCGTTCCTTGTGGTGGTGGGCGGCCCCAGCGGGGCAGACGGCGACGCCGAGCTCGAGCGCGTGCACAAGCTGGTCGCCGACCTGGGCCTGGTCGACCGCGTGCGGTTCGTCCCGCCCCAACGGCACGAGCTGCTGTCGACGTTCTACCGGGCCGCCGACGTGTGCCTTGTGCCGAGCCGCTCGGAGTCGTTCGGTCTCGTCGCCCTGGAAGCGGCCGCGTGCGGCACGCCAGTGGTGGCATCGGCCGTGGGCGGCCTGCGCACGCTCGTCGATCACGGGCGCACCGGCTTCCTCGTCGAGGGACGCGATCCCGACGCGTTCGCCGCCGACGTGCGCCGCATCCTCGACGACCCGATGCTCGCGGGCGAGATGGCGATCGAGGCGGCCCTCCAGGCGCGCCAGTACACCTGGTCCATCGCGGCGGCGCGTCTGCGCCGGCTCTACTCCGACCTGACGTCCCGGCAGTTGGTCGAGTGCCGGTAGACGCAGCCACTCCTGAGGAGTTGGCTGCGTTCACCGAGATGATCCACCGGTGGGCCGAGCGCGAGCTCCGCGACAACCCGGTGCTGGTGGCCGTCGACCACGATCCCGCCGAGTGCCGTTGGTACGTGCGCATGAAGGGCGAGGAGAAGAGCTTCACCACCGTGTGGCTCACGTTGCGCCAGCGCACTCTGCACTACGAGACGTACTTCATGCCCGCCCCCGAGGAGAACATCGAGGCCTGCTACGAGTTCCTGTTGCGCCTCAACCAGAAGTTGTTCGCCATGCGGTTCGCCATCGGCTTGGAGGACGCCCTCTACCTCGTCGGGCAGATGCCCCTGTCGGCCCTCGACGACGACGAGCTCGACCGCATCATCGGGTCGACCTACGCCTACGCCGAGCAGTACTTCCGGCCCGCCATGCGCATCGGCTACGCGACCCAGTTCAAGGGCTGACGGGCCAAATCTCGGCCCTGACCTGGGCCCTTGCCCGGGGGTGGGGCCGGCGGTACGGTGAGCCACGCCGAGCCCGAGGTGCGGAACGGAACCAGTCGTTCGGGGAAGTGCGACTGGCTTCGTGAGGTTCCTCGGGCTCGTGCGCGTCCGGGCCCGCAAACCCGACGGACCGCCCGATCTACGCTCTCCGGACATGGGCGGGAGGGGAGCTGATCGATGATCCTGACGCTCCTCTTCACCGATGTCGTCGGCCCCGGCGGGGCGGGCGACGAGCCGGGCGAGGCCGACCGTCGCGCCCACCTGGCGATGGTCCAGGACGCGCTCCACGACCACGACCACGCCGACCTCGTGAACCTGGGCGACGGCGTGCTCGTCACGCTGCGCTCGGCCACGGCCGGCGTGCTGGCCGCAGGTGCCATCGAACGGGCCGCCGCCGACCGGACGGGCGGTGCCCTGCCGACACGCGCCGCCATCCACGTGGGGGAAGCCGGTGACGAAGCCGTCGGACTGAGCGCGGCGGCGTCACTCGTCGCCCGCCTGTGCCGCCGGGCCGGCCCGGGTGAGGTGCTGGCCACCGGCGTCGTGGTCGCCCTCGCCGGCTCCCGCGTCGAGATGGCCATGACCGAGCGCGAGGTCGATGCGGGCGAGAGCGACGCCGGCCCCGGAGGCGTCTACCAACTCGAGTGGCGTGCACCCGCTCCCCGGCAAGCGGTCGATCCGTTCGTGCTCCCGCGTCCCGACGAGATCTTCCTGGGGCGCGACGCCGAGCTGGCCCGGCTGGGCGACCTCTGGGAGGGCGTGAAGGCGGGCGGCACCGGCGTGGCCGTGCTCACCGGTGAGCCCGGCATCGGCAAGTCGGCGCTGGCCCGGGCCTTCGCCCGCCAGACGCACGGCGCCGGCGCGGTCGTGCTGCACGGCGCGTGCGACGAAGACCTCCAGGCGCCCTACCAACCCTTCATCGAGGCCATCCGCGCCTACGCCACCGGCCACGTCGACGAGCTGGCACGCGTCGGCGCGTCCGCCGCCCGCCTGGCCCGCATCGTCCCCGAGATCACGACGCTCGTCCCCGGCCTCACCCGGCGGGAGGGCGGCGACCCCGAGATCGAGCGGCTGCTGCTGTTCGAGGCGGTGGTCGACCTGATCAGCGCGGCGGCCCGCCAGGCCCCGGTGGTGCTGGTGCTCGACGACCTCCACTGGGCGTCGCGGCCGACGCTGCAGATGCTCGGTCACCTGTGCAAGGCGCGGTTGCCGTCGGTGCTCGTCGTGCTCTGCTACCGCAACACCGAGCTGGCCGACGCGCCTGGCCTGTGGGAGCTGGTCTCCGACCTGCACCGCTTGCCCGCGGTGGCGACGTTGACCCTCGGCGGCCTGCACGAGAGCGACGTACAGGCATACGTCGACGCCGCCGCCGGTCCGGCCGCCGAGCCCGGGCTGGGCACCGTGCTCTACAGCAAAACCGAGGGCAACCCGCTGTTCGTGCGGGAGATGCTGGCCCACCTGCGCGAAGTCGCCGCCTTGGACATGCCCGTCGAGGTGCGCGACGTCATCGAGCGCCGGCTCTATCGCATCTCGCCCGCGGCGCGCGAGGCGCTGGCGGCGGGCGCGGTGGCGGGGCCGTCGTTCTCGTTCTCGGTGCTCGAGCGCGTTCCCGAGGTGAGCGCCGATCCCGACGCGCTGGTGGCCAACCTCGAGGAAGCGGCGGCGGCCGGGCTCGTGCGCGAGGTGGTGGGCGACCGCTTCCGGTTCTCGCACGCGCTCGTGCGGGAGGCGCTGTACAGCGGCCTGACCACGCCGCGACGGCTGCGCCTGCACCGCAGCGTGGCCAAGGCGCTCGAGACGCTGCCGGGCCCGCCCGACACCGAGCGCCTCACCGAGCTGGCCCACCACTACACCGAGGCCGCGCCGCTGGGCTGCGCCGAGGACGCCGTGCGCTACCTCAAGAGCGCCGCCGAACGGGCGCGCGACGCGCTGGCCTTCGACACTTCGGTCGCGCACCTCCAGCAGGCGCTGACCTTGGTCGGTGCCGTCGAGGACGTCGCGTTGCGGCGCCGGCTCGAGCTCGACCTGCTGCTGATGCTGGGTCCCATCCAGTCGGCCGCCTTCGGTCTCGGCGACGCGCGCATCACCGAGACGTACGCGCGGGCCGAGGAGCTCGCTCGTGAGGTCGGCGACAACGCCGAGCGCTTCCGCGCTGTGCAGGGCGTGTTCAGCTACTGGGTAGGCAAGCCCGACCACCGTCGCTCGGGGCCCCTCGGCGACGAACTGGTCGGGCTGGCCGAGGAGATCGCCCACCCGGCCATGCGCTTCGCGGCCCATGCGTGGCGGGGCGCGACGCGATACATGGCCGGCGACAGAGGCGGCGCGAGCGAGGACTTCTCCGTCGCCCTCGAGATCTACGACCCGGCGCGCAGCCCCCTCGACCTGCTCGATCCCGGGCTCACCGCCATGGTGTTCTCGGCTCTGCTCGACTGGGACCTCGGGCGTGACGAGTCGGCCCTCGACCAGGCGGCGGCCGCGTCCGACATCGTGCGGGGCCGGCATCCCTACACGGTTGCCTACGTGAAGGCCCACGTGGCGAAGCTGCACGCCCGCCGGGGCGACGCCGAGCTGGCCGCGCGCCTGGCGGCCGAGGCCCAGGCCGTGGCCGAGGAGCACGGCCTGCCCCAGCTCGTTCACCAAGCCGGTTGGGTGGCCGGGTGGGCACGGGCGCTGGCCGGGCGGGTCGACGAGGGTGCCGATCTGGTGGAGGCGGCGGTGGCCGGCCTGTCGGCATCGAACTCGATGGCCGACGCGTCGCACGCGCTGGTCGTGCTGACCGAGCTGCGCGCCGCCCTCGGCCAGTTCGACGCGGCACGCGAAGTTGCCGCACGCGCCGAAGCCTTCATCGACGACACCGGCGAGCGCTGCCACGAAGCGGAGTTGCAGCGGCTGCTCGGCGAGCTGCTCGCGCCGGTCGACACGGCCGCAGCCGAAGCGCACCTTCGCCACGCCGTCGAGGTAGCGACGGCGCAGGGCGTGGTGCCCTACGAGGCGCGGGCCCGCAAGAGCCTCGAGGATTTCCAAGCCGGACGCGGCACCTCCCCCACCTAGGCTCTGCCTCTGGGCTTCGCACCAAGCGGTGCTACGCCGTGCGCAGGGGGCCCCACCCCTGCGCCTGCCTTACGCTGCGTGCATGACCCCCAAGTTGGTGGTGATGGGTGGCGGTCGCATGGGCGAGGCGCTCGTCGGCGGTTTGCTGGCGTCCGGCTGGGCAACCGCGTCCGACGTGGTCGTGGTGGAGGCCGTCGAAGCGCGTCGCAAGGAGCTGGCGGCCGGCCACGCCGG
>JAFATL010000514.1 GCA_019243975.1 Actinomycetota bacterium
CGAGTTCCACATCTCCTGGGCCATGCCGGTGACGCCGTCGTGGCCCGACAGGGCAACGAGGATGAGCGCCACCGACGACGCTAGGAACAGCCGGATGTGGAAGAGGTTGACCAGAGGCTGCGCGGTGGCGAGGAACGCGCCGCCCACCACGGCACCCGCCAGCGACTCGAGCCCTCCCACCACCGGCAGGGCGAGCAGGAAGAACGACTGCAGGATGCCGAACTGGTCGGGCCCCGGCGTGGCGCCGTAGAGCATCCCGTAGAAGAGGCCGGCCGTCGTGGCCAGGGCGGCCGACAAGGCGAAAGCGCCGATCTTGTAGGGCGCCACCCGCACGGCGAGGGCCTGAGCCGCGTCCTCGGAGTCGCGAATGGCGAACAGGGCGCGACCCGTATCGGACCGGCGCAGGTTCCACGCCATCGCCAGAGCCAGCGCCAACACGATGAGCACCACGAAGTACAGGCCGCGGTCGCTCTGGGTCGACAGCCCGAACACCGACGGCCGCGGCACCGTGCTCGACCGGTAGCCGCGCAGCGAGTTGAGTTGGAAGAAGTAGCGCTGGCAGGCGGCGCCGAACGCCAGCGTGACGATGGTGAGGTACACGCCGCGCAGGCGCAGGGAGGGAACGCCGAGCACGAGCGAGACGACGGCGCCGAAGGCGGCGACGATCAGCACCGCCACCACCACGGGCACGCCCGCGTGCAACACCTTCTGACCGATGTACACCCCGAAGCCGAGGAAGGCGGCGTGCCCCAGCGACACCTGGCCGGTCCACCCGGCGAGGATCACCAGCGACAGGGCGACCAGCGCGTAGATCGCACTCAACGCGCCGTAGAAGTGGATGGTCTTCGACGTCATGAACGGCCACACCACAGCCGCCACCGCGATCACCACCAACCCGGCCGAACGCGCGCTCACGCCCTTCATCAAAACTCCGGCACCGTCTCGAGCGTCGCTTGCTGGCGGTAGCGCAGCAGCAGGATGGCGAGCAGGGCCACGAACACCACCAGCTCGGCGAAGCCGGGCGTGCTCACGTAGCCCTGGGCCAACGAGAAGGTGACCCCCACGCCGAGGCTGCCGATGACCGCCAGGGGGAGGCTGTTGAAGCCGCCCAGCACGGCCGCCACCAGGCTCGAGATGAGCACGAACGTGAGGCTGATCTGGTCGAGCGTGTTGAGGTGGATGTAGAGGATGCCGGCCAGCGCCGCGCTGGCGCCGCCGATGGCCCACGTGGCCGTGACGATGCGGCGCACGGGCAGGCCGACGATGCGGGCTGCCCCCGGGTCTTCGGCGATGGCCTCGATGGCGGTGCCGTACCGCGTGCGGTTGAGCAGGAAGTACAGCCCGATGCCGAGCAGCAGCACCGACCCGGCGGTGGCGAACTGGTGGGCGGTCACGCCGGTGCCGCCGAACTTGATGGCGTTGTCGGGGAACACCGACGCGATCGGGGGCGTGTTCGGCCCCCAGATCTGCACGGTCAGCTCGGTCAGCAGCAGCAGGACCCCCACGGTCATCACCAGGGTGACGAGCGTGCCCCTCCGTCGTACCGGTCCCACGAAGGCGCGCTCCACACCGATGCCGAGGCCCGCCCCCACGAGCAACGCCAGCAGCGACGCCACCGCGACGGGTGCACCCCAACTCTGGATGAACACGTAGTGGAAGCAGAACGCCGAGAACACGCCCATGGCGCCGTGGGCCAGGTTGACCACGCGACTGATGCGGTACACCACCACGACCCCGAGGGCGACGAGCGCGTAGATGGTGCCGTTGGCCAGCCCCGCCACCACGTAGCCGAGGAACCGTGTCACGGCACGCGCCTCACGCGGCCGACTTGAACCGTTGGGTGAGCACCTGCCACTTGAGGTTGTTGTCGGCCTGCAGCATCAAGCCGGACGACAGCTGCGAACTCCCGATGTTGGCGAAGTTGATGTGCAGGCCCATGCCCGTGTCGAAGTCGGTGAACGACTTGAGGGCGTCGATGAAGGCGGTACGGGTGAGCTTGGGCCCCGCCTTCCGCAGCGCCGCCACCAACGCTTCCGCGCCGATGTACGCGGCCTGCTCGTAGAAGTGGTGGAACGTGTTGGGGTAGTAGTTCTCGGTGATGGCCCGGTACTGCTGGATGCCGGGCGTGTTCGACCGGTAGAAGTCGAACGACGTGAAGCCGTACATGCCGGCCGCGTACGACCCGGCGGCCTGGGGCACGTCGTCGGCGGCCACGAACCCACCGACGAACAGCGGCTTCCAGCCGCGCCGCTGGGCCGACTGGATGAACTTGATGGTGTTCACCGGATCGTTGCAGAACAGCACGGCGGTGACGCCCGCGTTCTGCAAGGTCGCCACCTGGTTGTCGAGCGAGGTCTCCACCTGGCCGTTGCTAGCGGTGGCCGACGCGTCGTAGCCGAGCGCCTTGGCCGCCTCCTGGGCCCGCTTGGTGCAGCCCGGCCCGGCCACGTCGTTGAGCAGCGAGATGCCTGCCTTCTTCACGTGCAGGGTCTGGCCCGCGAACGTGGCAATGAGGGCGCCCACGTCGGTGCCGTTGAGCTGCGTCGGGAACATCCACGGGCTGTTGAACTCTTCGCCGTACAGACCTGAGTCACCGACCCACGGCAGCTTGTCGGCCGCCAATGTCGGCTGGACGATGTTGAGGTTGAAGTCCAGCGACGGGCCCATGGTGAAGACCTTGTCTTGGTCGGCCAGCTTCGACAGGCAGCCCTTGGTGCCGTCGGCCGTACCCGCGGTGTCGCACGTGACGAACTGGATCTTGCGACCGCAGATGCCGCCCTGGTCGTTGACGTACTGGAAGTAGGCCTTGGCCGCCTGCTCGGTGACCTGGCTGTACTTGTCGAGGTAGTTGCCGTTGAAGAAGGTGGCGCCCACCTTGATGGTGTCGGCGCTCACACCCGTGTCGGTCGAC
>JAFATL010000256.1 GCA_019243975.1 Actinomycetota bacterium
GCCGGCTACGGCAAGCGCACGAAGCTCGAGCGCTTCAACCGCCAGGGCCGCGGCGGCCAGGGCGTGCGCGGCATCAAGCTCACCGCCAAGAAGGGCTTCGTGGTGGCGGCGTTCATGGTCGGCCTCGACGACGAGATCTTCCTTGTCTCGTCGGCCGGCGTTACCATGCGCATACCTGTTCGCGACATCTCGTCGCAGGGTCGCGACGCCACCGGGGTCCGGGTGATGAACCTCGACGCCGGCACCACCGTCGCCTCGGCCGCACCGATCCTCTCCACCGAAGACGACGGGTGATCTGGGCGATCCGCCGGAATTTTTGACAACTCTCCGGTACGATCGTGTTTCTCGCCGAATCGGCTCAAGCTTCCCCTTAGCGAGCGCCGATACAACGCTGTAGAGCTCGCCGACGCGCGACCGCACCCGGAGGAACGACATGAGGACCCGCGTGGCAATGGTGGTTGCAATCGTGTTGGCCGTCACGATCACGCTCGTCGTCGATCAGCCCCTGGCCGGTGCCGCTCCGCAAGGCATCGAGTGGGGAGCGACGAACAACAACCAAGCGGCTGTTGAGTCCGCGCAAGGTCGGCCATTTGCCTTCCTTCGCATCTATCGGTCGATCGGCCAGGATGTGTACGGACCCGATCTCCGACAGCAGGTGGCGAGCGGCCATCAGCTCTTCCTGTCGATCGGGCCATGGGATTCGGCGAACGCCCCGATCAAGCTCAGCGCGATCGTGAACGGCTCCTACGACACCTATTTCGCGACGCAGTTCGACAAGCTGAACGCCATCCCGGCGACCACGTACTTCGCGTTCGACCACGAGCCCACCTCAGCGGCGCACACCCGCTCGTGCGACGACCCCTCGAACTGTGCGGCACAATTCGTCGCCGCGTGGCAGCACTTGCACGCGCTTGCTGTCAGCCGAGGTGACACGAAGTTCCTGTGGGCGTGGACGATGATGTCCACATTCTTCCGCCTCAACAACGACGCCACGGCAACGACCTGGTTCCCAGGTGCATCCAACGTCGACAGGGTTGGCCTGGACGCGTACCCGGCGAATTGCGACGGTACGGCGGCGAACGGCACGGCTCAAACGCTCGTGTCACTCACTGCGGTCGGCCGCACGTGGGCGTCCACGCACGTACCGGCGATGCCGGTGATAGTCCCGGAATGGGGCGCACCCTCGTCGAGCGATGCTGTCCGGGCTGCATGGTTCCAGCGCACCTACGACGACGCCAAGGCCGGCAAGCTCGGCCAGGTCACGGCCATGTCGTACTTCAACAACTCGAAGGGAACCAGGTGCGCCTGGGCACTGGACACGAAAGCGCCGTCCTTCAGCGTGTTCGCCAAGATGGCGACCGACCCCTTCTTCGGGGCTACCTCGGCTTGATGCCAGAGCCGGCTCGGCCCTCTTGGTCGACCCGGTGCACAGCAACCTTCTAATCGGGCCAGGTCCATTCATAAGCCTCTGCGCGGTCACCGTGGCCGCGCTGGTGTTCTTGGCGTATCCGCTCCGTCGTAGGTATCCGGACGACCAGGGAGACGGATGGGCGGTTGTGTTGCTGCCGGCGCCACGCCTGCCGTCCCACCTGCGTTTCGTCGGGTTCGCGGGTTGCTTCGTCACCCTGCTGGTCATTTATCGATCGATCGCAGGGTCACTCGCGCTCGATCCCCTCTATGCCCGATTGATCGTGCGGATTGCCGGCACTGTCGTCCGTGCCCCATCGGAGTTCGCCGGCTACTTCTCAAGCTTCACGCTCGGACTACGGGCACTCGTTGTCGGGAGCATGTTGTCGCTCGCGATCGTGGTGGACGCTTCGCCCGCGCGCCGAGCATTGATCGCTCTCCAGTCCGGTTGCTATCTGCTCGCGATGGTCTGCCTGGACGCATTGCTGACGGTGATCGAACTGCTCTTGGGCGTACCAGCGGGACCGGCCTCGCTGTTCGGCGGGTTCGTGGCAATCGGTGTGGCGGCGCTCGCCATGGCGCGCCTGCTCTTCTTGAACTTCGCGCTGCCCAAGCCCAGCGCCGTCCCCTTCATCGCCCGTCCACGCCTCGGTGATGCGCTGCTATTGGTCGGTGTCACCTTGGCGGCGGTAGCAATCTCGGCGTCGGCCTTGTTCTACGTGTACCACCTGGCCGATCCCGGCCTCCGCGCCGTCCTGCCCATCCTCGCCCCTATTCCGTTCGGTTACACCGCGACCGTGATCCGCGGAGCCATGCTCGGACTCATCTCGATCACGTCGTCACCACCTGCGCCGTCGCTCGGGGAGGACCGACCGCCGATCGACGTGATAATCCCGGCGTACAACGAAGAGGAGGTCATCGTCGAGACCCTCCAGGCGATTGACAGGGCCGCGGCGCGTTATGGCGGCCCCGTGCAGGTGATCCTGGCCAACGACGGTTCCACCGATGAGACCGCTGCTCTGGCGACCGCCACCATCGAGGCATTCACCGCCGCCCGTGGCCGAATGATTTCGGTTCGGCATGGGGGCAAGTCGGCAACCCTGAACTCGGCGTTGGCGGAGGCAACCGCCGAAATCGTCATCCGGATCGACGCCGACACGCTGATTGATGAGTGGTGCCTTGTCCACGTACCACGATGGTTCCGGGATCCCCGGGTGGGGCTCGTAGAGGCGATGATGTTTCCTCGCTGGCGTCGGTCGCTTTTCCCCCACATGCGGCTGTTCGAGGAGCTCAAGCAATTCGGTTTCAACCACCGGACGATCCAGATCGTCGACGGGGTCAATGTCGTGCCTGGCGTGTTCACTGCCTGTCGCCGCGAGCCCGCCGTCTACCTCGGGGGCTTCACGGTGGGCATGAACGGCGACGATGGTGACTTCACGCTGCGGTTCAGTCGCCTGGGCTACGTCAGCAAGTTCGACCCCAAGGTCGTTGTGCAGGAAGACGTTCCTCCGACGTACTGGGAGATCCGCGAGCAACGCGTGCGTTGGGACCGGGCAACCATTCACAACGATGCACGCCACGCGCCCTACCGAGCCGGCCTTGGCACGCCGAAGGTGTGGTTCACGCACATGCGCCAATTCTTCGCGCGCATGTTCGCGCCGATCAGACTCGCCTTCCCGCTGTACCTGCTGGTAATCGCCGGATTCGATGCCGGTCAGCGCGCCGCCGTGCTCATTTTCCTGGGCGCGTGGATAGTTGGGTCAGTCGCCTTTCTTCTCATGGAGGTGGTTCTCGCGCTTGGCTATCGCAAAGAGCGTCATCTCGGTTGGCTTGTGTTCTGGCCGTACTGGCAGATGTGCCTGACGATCTTCTCCGTCGAAGCGTGGCTGAGTCTGCCGGCGCGGCCCGCGGGACTGAATGGAGCTGTCCCACAGCGGGTGGCAGAGCCTGTTGTCCACTGAGCGGCAACGCTGCGGGCGATCCGTTCGGTCGGGCTTCTAGAATCACGTCGTGCGAGGTCGGCGCTGGGTGGTCCTTGCAATCCTCCTCGGGGTGTCGGGGCTCGCCGTGTTCGTCACAGGGCGCGCCGTCTTTTCCGACGACTCGCTCGGCGCGTCTGCGCAGATCGAACCTGTGAGCACAATCGACCTCAACTTTGCGGCGACAGCACCGGTGACAGAAGTGAACGTGAAGCCAGGAGACCGAGTTCTTCGGGGCCAGACCCTGGCAAAACAGGATGATCACGCGTTTCAGGCGCAGTTGGCCGCGGACCAAGCAGCCATGGCCGCCGACCAGGCGCGAGTACTTCAGGTACAAGGACCGCTCAGGCCCGCCGAGAGAGCGCAACTCACACTGCTTGTCGATGAAGCAGGTTCGCGTTTGCAGGCCGCGCGTCAAGCTCTCGACGACATGAAGGCAGTTCAGGGGAACTCGGTGGCCACCGCTGCGACGCGCCGTCAGTCGGCTCAATCGACGTTGACAACCGATCAGAGCCAAGCGACACGCGTGATCGACTGCTCAGGCTCGTCAGGTGAGGGATCCTTCAGTGCGCAGTCGACGACGTCTTCGGCTCCGGCACGTCGCCGGCGGGACGCGACCACGACGACCGTCGAGAGTCGCGCCGCTACGACGGCACCTGACGCTGCATCCTCCGACTTTTGCCAACGTTCCGCCCATCAGGTAGCCGCTGACGAGGCTGAACTTGCCGCGGCCGAGCAGGCATACGCTCAGGCGGTGGCGGCGCGGGACGCGGCGCTTCACCAAGCCGGTTCGGCCGTGGACGCAGCCGCCGCCCGAGTAGCTGTGGTTCAGGGCCAGCGGACGGTCGGCCTGCTAGCGGGAACCGACGCCGATGTCGCGGCCGCGCAAGCTTTGGTCGAAAAGGACGTCGCGACGATCGCGGCGGATCAGCTCGAGTTGCAACGCGCGGTGTTGATCGCGCCGTCAGACGGCATCGTGGCAACGGTCGGAGCAGCCGTGGGAGAGCTAGGCTCCGACGCTGGCGTTCGGAACTTCTCGGAACCTGAGCCCACCGCGCAGGCATCGACCGGGTTTCGCCTGTTCGGAGCCGAACCAACGGCGTCCGCCACGCAGGCGTCGGCGTTTTCACCGGTCGTAACCCTTCAGAGCGAGGAGCTGAAGGTCGTTGCGCAGGTCCCCGAGCGCAGCCTTCGTCGTTTCCGTGTGGGCCGAGAGGCGAGGATCACAGTGCCGGCAGTGCCGGGCCAACGCTTCACGGGGCGGGTCACTGGAGTGACGCCCACGCCCGTCAACCGGTCCGGGCACGTGTATTTCCTTGTCGAGCTTTCTGTTGAGTTCGCACAGTCACGCAGGGGCGTTCTGCCAGGCATGACCGCCGACGTTTCTTTGACGTAGGTCAGCGGACCCTCGTCACTGCCGACGCACGAC
>JAFATL010000299.1 GCA_019243975.1 Actinomycetota bacterium
TCGAACCCGCCCCCGGCAACGAACAGCGCCCGCCTCATGCTGAGGTTGGCGGTGTAGAAGGCGGCATAGGGCGGGTCGACAGGCCCGTCGCGCAACCAGGTCTCGTAGGCGAACTGCAGGCCCGACCGGTCCAGCCAGCGCATGAACGGCGTCACCGTCAGGTCGGGGTGCCACGTCACCCTGCCGAGCACCGCCACGTGGTCATCACCATGAGCGTGGTGGTGCAGGTGGCGGGCGACGAGGTCGGGCGGCGCCACGATGTCGTCGTCGATGAACAAGAGGAGCGCTCCCGACGATGCGCCCACGGCGCGGTTCCGCGCCGCCGCCGGGCCCGCGTTCTCGTCCATCCGTAGCGCCACCAGGTTGCGCATCGTGGCCTTGGCGCGCGCGATCTCGAGCCCGACGTCGGGCCCCGAAGCGTCGTCGACGACAACCACTTCGAACCTGTCCGCGGGCACGTCTTGCGCGGCCAACGAGGCCAGACACGAGCGGAGCAGGCCGGGCCGGTCGAACGTGGGGACGAGTACGCTGAGGTCGATCATGAGTGCCGGTCGAGCGAGCACGCTACAAGCGTTTGACGCGATTCGGCCCCGCTGACGTCACCGTCGCGGTGCTGGCGCGCCCGGGCGCAGACCGGTCGGCGCAGGTGCTCGAGGCGCTCGCCGCGCAAACGGCGGCGGGCTTCGACACCGTCGTGGTGGGCGATCCGTGGGAGGGCTTCGGCGCCGCTGCCAACGCGGCCCGCGCCCGCACCGACCGCGCCCTGCTGATCTACCTGGCCGGTGACGCGCGTCCCAACCGGGGACTGGTCGAGGCCCACCTCGAATTCCACAACGCCACCGACGGGCCGGCGCGCATCGGGGCCGGTACAGCCTCCACTCGTCGGGGCGCCGGGGCAGCCGCGCGCTGGCTGGTCGCCGAGATCGAGCGGCTCGGTGCCGACCTGCGCCACCTGTCCGTACCGGCCGCCCTCGTGGATGCCGCGGGCGGGTTCGACGCCGACCTTGCGCTCGGGTTCACCGCGCTCGACCTGGCGTTGCGATCCGACACCGCCGTCGCCAGCGTGCCGTCGGCGCGGATCGAGGTGGACGCGCCATCCGACTGGGATGGCGTGTTCGACGCCCTGGTCCCCCTGGCATGGGCCGAGCGCCAGCTGGCGGCCAAGCACTCGGGGTACCGACCGGCGCTGGCCGACCATCTGCGCGCTGACCGGAGGGCCCGCCGGTTGGCGGACCGCTTCGACGCGGCCTGGGAGGCCGGCCGGGAGCTCGAAGAGCTGCGCGCCTACCTGGGTCCGGACTTTCGGTGGCACAACCTGTTCACCCACGGGCACGGAGTCGAGGCCGAGCTGGCGGCGGTCGGCGACGAGGCGGCCCTGTTCCGTACCAGCACCGCCTACCTCTACGACCTCACGGTGTTCTCCATGTCGGGAACCAAAGACCCGTACCTGGCCGAGGTGAGATCGGTCGTCGCTCCCGGGGCGCGCGTCCTCGACTACGGCTGCGGCATAGGCAGCGACGGCCTGCAGCTGCTGCAGGCGGGCTACGACGTCTCGTTCGCCGACTTCGACAACCCAAGCACGCGCTACCTCCGTTGGCGCCTCGAACAGCGTGGACATCACGCACCCGTGTACGACGTCGACGGCGACGTACCCGGCGGCTTCGATGCCGCCTTCTCCTTCGACGTGATCGAACACGTCCCCGACCCTGTGGCCTTTCTCCATGAACTCGAGAAGCGGGCGAGGATCGTCGTCGTCAACCTGCTGGAGCCTGCTCCCGGCGACACCCACCTGCACCACGACCTTCCCGTCGCCGAGCTGTTGGCGTACGTCCGCACCCAGCGGCTGCGCTCGCATCGCGTGCACCACGGCCGCTCGCACCTCGTCGTGTACGAGCGGGCCTGAGCGCACCCGCTCCTAACCTGGCGCCGTGCGGATCGCCCTCACCCACGCGTACTCCTGGCCCGAGGTCAGGCGGGGCGCCGAGCGCATCCTGCGCGACCTCAGCACCGCATTGGCGGCGCGCGGCCACGACGTCACCGTGCACAGCGCCGGCTCGCGCTCGAGTGACGACATCACCGACGGCGTGCGCACCATCCGCATGCGGCGGCGCTTCGCGTCGGCCAACCGGCATGAGCAGGACTTCGCCCTCCGGTTGCTCCCCCGTCTGGCCGCCGGTTCCTTCGACGCCGTGCACTCCTTCGGTCCCCGCGACGCCGTGGCGTCCATCCACGCCGCCCGCCTGCACCGTCGTCGCCGCACCGTGTACACCAACCTCGGCCTCCCCTTCCGGTGGGCGTGGGACCCCCGCCTCGACGGCAAGGCGCATCGACGCGTGGTGCGCGACATCGACGTGTACGGGTGCATGTCGCAGTTCGCGCTCGACGCGCTGGAAAGTGACTACGGACGACAAGGCGCGCTCACACCCGGGGGCGTCGATCTCCAGCGCTTTCAGCCGGGCGCCCCGCGCACGCCGACACCGACAGTCCTTTTCAGCGGCGCCATGAACGAGCGGCGCAAGGGCGCGGCGACGTTGCTCGAGGCGTTGTCCCTGCTGGTGAAGGACGGCCACGCCGTCCGAGTCCGCCTGAGTGGTCCGGGTGACGCGCGCCCATTGCTCGACATCGCGCCGGAGGCGGCACGGGCGC
>JAFATL010000367.1 GCA_019243975.1 Actinomycetota bacterium
ACCAAGCCGCTCGACTACGTGTGCACGATCCACCCGTCGATGCACGGCCGGATCGAGCTCTCGGGATGATCGCCGTCGACACCATCGGCTTCCTCAACCGGGTCACCGGCCACCAGCTGCTGCTGTGGAAGGTGATCGCCACGACCACTGTGTTCGCGCTGGCGGGCCTGCAGGTATTGCTGGCGGCGCGCTTCTACGGCCGCACTGCGTTCCCCGCCAACGGCGGCACGGCCGCCGCGTTGCACCGGTGGTCGGGCCGCGTGGCGCTGGTGTTGGCGGTGTTGGTGGCGTACTCGTGCGTGGCCGGACCGGCGGGGCCGACGTCGCCCACGCGCGTGCTGCTGCACTCGATCTTCGGCATCGCTGCGTTCGTCGTGCTGACGGTGAAGTTCCTCATCCTGCGGGTGGTCAAGGGCGGCGACAAGGCGCTCCCGATCGCCGGCATATCCCTGTTCCTCGTGTTCGCCGCCATCTGGGCGACGAGCGTGGCCGACTACGTGACCGCGAGGTAGCCCATGCCCAAACTGGCCGTCCGAGTCGTGCTGCTGCTCATGCTGCTGAGTCCGTTCACGCTGCTGGCCACCCAGGCGACGGCGCAGGCGCAGGCGGGGCCGAGCACGGTCGAGATCGTCGACTTCGAGTACCACGCGCCGTCGATCACCGTCACGGCCGGCAGCGAAGTGACCTGGACCAACCACGGCGACCACCTCCACACCGTCACCGACCGGGGCGGCACGTTCGACACCAATCCCATCTCGCCCAAGGCCAGCTCGTCGGTGACGTTCTCGGTGCCGGGCACGTACCACTACTTCTGCCGCATCAACCCGGCCAAGATGAACGGCATCGTCGTGGTGACGCCGAACGCGGCGAAGGCGTCACCGGTGTCGCGCGTCGAAGGCATCGACCCGGGCGGCTTCCTCACCAACGAGTCGCTGCGCTTCGACCCGACCGAGCTCACCGTGGCCGCGGGCTCGACGATCCTGTTCGCGAACGTCGGCGGCAAGCCGCACACGTTCACCGCCGATGACGGGTCGTTCTCAACAGGCGTCGTGCCGCCCGGCGCCGAGGGCGGCCGCTTCCCGGGCACCAACGCCACCGTCACCCTGCCGACGCCGGGCACGTTCCCGTTCCACTGCGAGATCCACCCGGCCGCGATGAAGGGAACCATCACCGTCACCGGTGAGGCGCGCGCCGGCCCCGCGGCCGCGTCGAGCGCGCCACGCGCCATCGCCGTCGACATGAAGGACATCAAGTTCAACCCCGACCAGGTGTCGGTCGCGCCGGGCGGCAAGGTCACGTGGACCAACCGCGACTCCGCGCCCCACGACGCCACGTTCGACGACATACCGCTGAAGACCAAGACGTTCGGCAAGGGCGGCACCGAGACGCTCACCGCCCCCACCAAGCCGGGCACCTACAGCTACTTCTGCTCCGTGCACCCGTTCATGAAGGCGGTGCTGGTCGTCGTCGGCCAGAACACCGCCGACCCCACGCGCGGCGCCGCCAGCGCCAAGCCGGTCGTCCTCAAGTCGGGCCCCGGCGGCGGCGTCTCCGGCTTCGTCCTGGCCACCGGCGTCATCGCCGCGTTCCTCGGCGGCTTCGGCATCAGCGCCTTCGTCCGCCGCAAGCCGAGCTCCTAGCTGTCCAAGTGGCGATCGCGCATCGGCGCCTGATGCGCGATCGCCACCTGGACGTCAGGTTCTGAGGCGCGCCGCGACCTCGTTGGCCAGGAGGCGGCCGCGCGGGGTCAACGCGACGGTGTCGGGGTCGACTGCGAACAGCAGATCGGCGGAGGTGAGGTCGTCGGCGGTGGCGAGGGCGGTGCGGGGCACGCCGGCGCTGGTGCGGAGCGCGAGTTGGAGGCGTTCGAGGGCGCGCGTGGGGGCGTCGAGGGTCTCGTCGGCGGCGACGGGTGAGCGGCCGTCGGCGATGGCGGCGATGTAGCGCTCGGGGGTGCGGACGTTCCACCAGCGGCGGCCGGCCTCGTGCGAGTGGGCCGCGCAGCCGATGCCGCGGTAGTCGCCCTGCGACCAGTAGAGGAGGTTGTGGCGGCACTCGTAACCGGGCCGGGCCCAGTTGGAGATCTCGTAGTTGCGCAGGCCGGCGGCCGCGAGCATGGCGTCGGCCCGCAGGTACTTGTCGGCCTGGTCGTCGTCGTCGGGGTGCCGGGCCGGGTCGGCGGCCAGCGGCGTGCCCGGCTCCACGGTCAACGCGTACGCGCTCACGTGCAACGGCGCCGGGTCCAGCGCCAGCACCGCCGCGAGGGTGGCCTCCCAGTCGGCCATCGACTCCCCCGCCCCGCCGTAGATGAGGTCGACGTTGTACGAGTCGAAGCCGGCGTCAGCAGCCAAGGCCACCGCGGTGCGGACGTGGTCGATCGAGTGCGACCGGCCCAGGCCGCGCAGCACGTGCGGCACCATCGACTGCACGCCGAACGACACGCGGTTCACGCCCGCGGCGCGGTACGCCGCGAACAACGCCGCCGACACCGTGTCGGGGTTGCACTCGACGGTGACCTCGGCACCTTCGGCACGCGACACCACGTCGAGCACCGACAACAGCAACTCGGCCGGCAACAACGAAGGCGTCCCCCCGCCGAAGAACACCGACGTGGCCGGCGGCAACGTGGCGGCGCGCAGCTCGGTGACACACGCGGCCGCGTAGTCCGCCATGAGGTGGGCGCGGTCGGTCCACGTGGCGAACGCGCAGTAGTCGCAGCGCGCCGCGCAGAACGGCACGTGCACGTAGACGCCGAAGCTCATCTCGTCTGCTTTCGCACGCAGACTCGTCATATGCACGAGTCTGTGCGCAAAAGCGGGAGTGGTGCGGCGGCTGGCCCGGTCAGACGTGCAGGCGAACGCCGAGCTCGTCGAGGTGACGGCGCATGGCTTCCGGCGTGGTGTCGAACAGCGTGGCCAGCGAGCGCAGGTCGTCCTGGCGGATGGTGAGCACGCGGCCGTTGAAGTCTTCGCGCTCGACCTGGATGAGACGGAGGTAACGGCCCAGCAGGTCGCGGTTGGGCGACTCGAGGCTCTCCAGGCGCGTGAGGTCGATCACGATGCGGTCACGGCCGGCCTGGCCGGCGGCGGTGACGTCGACGGTCTCGTCGTCGGCCCGCAGGTCGATGGTGGCCTGCGAATCGCCGCCGCCATCCTTGGGCAGCAGCTGGTCGACCGGCACGTTGTAGAAGCGGGCCAGGCGCTGCAGGCGGGGCACCGAAATCGTGCGCTCGCCGCGCTCGTAGGCCCCCAGGACCGAGGCCTTGAACTCGAAGCCCGACTCGGCCTCCACCGCCTGCAGGGAGAGTCGCTTCTGCTTGCGAACTGCCCGCAGCCGCTCGCCGACTTTTTGCGCGTAGCCGGAAGCGACTGCCTCATCTTCACTCACGGCTTCTCCCTTCCCCAGAGCAGGTTGTGCGCCACGGTGCGTTGAAGCATCACCACTCGCCGTGAGTATAACGCCCACGGTCGATATCCCGCGCAATCAACCCTTCGCGGAGTTCGCCCGAACGATGCCGGTGCGCATTCCGCACAACAGCGCCGCAACCGTTATTGCTGCCGTTTCGGCCCGCAAGACGGTCGGACCGAGGTCGACACGGGGAGCGTTCGCGCCGTCGGCGGCGGCCAGCTCCTCCTCCGACCAGCCCCCCTCGGGGCCCACCAGCACGGTCGGCCACTCCAACCCGGGCGGCCCCCCGCCCGCCTCGGCGACGGCCACGCCGGGCTCGTCGAGCACGGTCGCCACCGCCGTGACCGGCTCCACCGCCGGCAGCCACACCCGGCGGCTCTGCATGGCCGCCTCCCGGGCCACCTTCTGCCAGCGCCGGTGCTGGGCGGCGGCCCGGTCGCCCTCGAGGCGGACGACCGACCGGGCGGCGGCCAGCGGGACGATGCGGTCGACCCCGAGCTCGGTCAGTTTCTGCACCGTCCACTCGGGGCGCTCCCCCTTGGTCAGGGCGAACCCGACGGTGATCGACGGTGCCGGTGCCGGCTCGACGACGACGTCGCCCGTCACCCGCAAGACACCGCCGTCGGCGAACGAACACGCTCGCCACCGCCCGGCCCCGTCGGAGGCGGTGACCACCTCGCCGGCCCGCAGCCGCAACACCCGCGACAGGTGATGCCCATCATCAGACGACAGCGCCGGCGCGTCGAGGTCGTCGACGAAGACGTGGGCGGCGGCGCGCACCGTGCCCACGGGTTACTTGAACGCGCTGCGGATCTTGGACAGCAGCCCGGCGTCGGGCGGCGCCACCTGCTCGCCCCGCTCGGCCGCCATGCGCCGGAGCATCTCCTCGTGCTCCTTGCTGAGGTCGGTGGGCGTCTCCACGAACACGTGCACGAGCAGGTCGCCGCGGCCGCGACCCCGCACCGACGGCACGCCTCGGCCCCGGAGCCGCAGCTGCTTGCCCGTCTGCGTGCCCGCCGGCACGACGAGGTCTTCGTTGCCGTCGAGCGTCTCGAACTCGATGTGGGCGCCCAGCGCGGCCTGCGTCATCGACAGGTGCAGCTCGTGCACGAGGTCGTCGCCCGCCCGTTGGAAGCGATCGTGCGGCCGCACGCGCAGGTGCACGTAGAGGTCGCCGTTGGGACCACCGCGCGGGCCCGCCGCGCCGCGCCCGGTCAGCCGCAACGTCGTGCCGTCGTCGACGCCCGCGGGCACGTCGACCATGTACGCCTTCTCCTCGGTGCGGCGGCCGTCGCCCCGGCAGTCGGGGCACGGGCTGTGGATCTGCTCGCCGGTGCCGCCGCACGCGGTGCACGGCGACGACGTCACCATCTGG
>JAFATL010000406.1 GCA_019243975.1 Actinomycetota bacterium
TGGCCGAGCAGGAGCTCGGTGCCGATCGCCACGACCTCACACTTCACGGGCGACCTTCCCGGAGTCGAGGATGTACTGGGCGCCGCTCACGACGGTGAGCGCGACCGCGGCCCACAGGAACGAGTTGGCGACGACGCGGTGGTGCGCTGTCCAAGGCAGGAGCGCGAACCCGACGGCAAACGACTGCACCACGGTCTTCAACTTGGCCAGCGGCCGGGCCGGCACGCTGACGCCGCGGCGCCCGACCGCGCTGCGGTACGCGCTGATCCCCACCTCGCGGACGCCGATGATCACCACCGGCAGCCACCAGAACAGACCTTTGACGACGAGCGACACCATCGCTCCCAGCACGAGCACCTTGTCGGCCAGCGGGTCGAGGAACGCGCCCGAGCGAGTGGTGCCGTGGCGGCGCGCCAGGTACCCGTCGACGCCGTCGGTGCCGGCCAGGGCGATCCACGCGCCGACCGAAGGCCACGACGCGCCCCGGGCGATGATGAGCGCCAGCATGAACGGCGTCACCAGCACGCGGGCGATGGTCACCGCGTTGGCGGGGGTGGCCAGCGCTGAAGGGCCGTAACCCTTCTCGGGCTGAGTCGGGAAGCTCTCGGTGGTCACCGGCTCAGGCCGCTTCCAGATCGGGGCCGGCGGCCCCGGTGATCGTCACGGTGGCGACCGTACCCACTGCCAGCGACGCAGGCACGGTCACGATGCCGTCGATCTCGGGTGCCTCGCGGTGCCCACGGCCCACGCCCGGGGCATCGACGAGGACGTCGTACTGCGAACCGACGAGCGCATCCCGTCGCGACGCGGTGATCGCGTCCTGGAGCTCGCCGAGTTCCTTGAGCCGCTCGGCCACCAGCGAGGGGTCGACCTGCCCGTCGAGATCAACGGCATAGGTGCCGTCCTCGGGCGAGAAGGCGAAGAACCCCGCCCAGTCGAGCTGCGCCTCCTCGATGAACGACAGCAACTGGTCGTGGTCGTCCTCGGTCTCGCCCGGATAGCCGACGATGAACGACGACCGGAACGCGGCGTCCGGACAGCGCGAGCGGATGGTCTCGATGCGCTCGAGGAAGCGGGCCCCGTCGCCCCACCGCCGCATTCGCTGGACAAGCGGACGGGACACGTGCTGGAGCGAGAGGTCGAAGTACGGAACGCCGGTGGCGCCGATCACGTCGATCAGACCGTCGGTGAGGCTGGAGGGATACAGGTAGAGGAGACGAGTCCGCGGCACCCGGGCCGACACCGCCTCGACCAGCGGCATGATCGCTCCCCGGTCGCCGAGGTCGGAGCCGTAGGACGCCAGGTCCTGGGCCACGAGGACGATCTCCTGGGCGCCGAGGGCATCGACCTCCTCGAGGATCACGTCGAGCGGGCGCGACCGCTGCTTGCCGCGGAACGACGGGATCGCACAGAACCCGCACACCCGGTCACACCCTTCGGCCACCTTGACGTAGGCCCAGGGCGCGGTGGCCGGTGGGCGGGCCAGGTTCAACAAGTCGAAAGAGGGGACGGGCTTCTTGCCGAGCGTCACGGGCACGCCGAAGCCGGCCACGAGGTCGGCCTCGGGCAGCGACTCGGCCAGCTCGTCGCCGTACCGCTCGGCGAGGCACCCGGTCACGACGAGCCGAGCGCCGTCGCGCCGTGCGTCCGACAGGCTCAGCACGGTGTCGATCGACTCCTGGCGCGCCGCGTCGATGAACGCGCACGTGTTGACGACGACGAGGTCGGCGTCCTCGGGCGAGTCGGCCGGTGCATACCCGTCCGCGACCAAGGTGCCGACGAGCTTGTCGGAGTCCACCTGGTTCTTCGGACAGCCGAGAGTCTCGACCCAATACCGCTGCGGCACCCGAACAGGTTACGGGGTTTCTCCCTAGGATCGTCCCGTGGCCGACCTCCCCGATGGCGACGAGGTTCCCGAGCCTGCGCCCCGGCCGCCCCGCATCGACGGCGCCCTGATGCTCTCATTCGGGGCCGTCCACCCGGGCCGGGAGGCGCTGGCGGTCGAGGTGTTCACCGAGGTGTCGCGTTATCTCGGAAAGCTGCTCGGCGACGACGTCATCAGCAGCTTCGAGCCCTACTTCTTCGCCGACGGCCAGCTCGCGGACGTGAGCGGCTTCTTCATCGTGCAAGGCATGCGGGAGCGCCTCGACGAGCTGCGACGCGACGAGGGCTTCACCCGGCTCGTGCTGCGGGCCGGGGCGGCCACCCAGAACATGCGCGTGCACACGCTCGTCGCCGGGTCCGAAGCGGGCCGCCTGGTCAACCTGTTCCGCGAGGTGCGTACCGAGCTCGGCCTCATCTAGGTAGATGAGGCCCAGCACTTGCATAGAGCCGGCGGGTGGGGCCCCTCAGGGGTGCCCGCCGGAGCGAGCGCAGGGCGAAGCCCGAAGCGAGCCAATGTGAAAGGCAGCGAGGTCCTCTTCGAGGTGCTGGCGACCGAGGGCGTCACCCACGCCTTCGGCAACCCCGGTACGACCGAGCTTCCGTTCGTCGACGCCTTGGTCGAACACCCCGAGCTCCACTACGTGCTGGCGCTGCAGGAGGCGACCGCCGTCGCCATGGCCGACGGCTACGCGCAGGCGACAGGCAAGCCGGCGTTCCTCAACCTGCACACCTCGGCCGGGCTCGGGAATGCCATCGGCAACCTCACCAACGCGCAGGTCGCCAACACGCCGCTCGTCGTGACCGCCGGCCAGCAGGACCTCCGCCACATCGCGACCGAGCCGATGTTGTCGGGCGACCTGGTCGGCCTGGCCCGACCGGTGTCGAAGTGGGCCGAGGAGGTACGCACCGTCGACGAACTCGCGGTGATGTTGCGGCGCGCCTTCCACGACGCGGCGGCACCACCGGGCGGTCCGGTGTTCGTGTCGATCCCCATGAACGTGCTCGACGAGGAGACGGCGACACCCGTGCCCGCACCGTCGCGGGTGCGGGCCGCCGAGGTTCCGGACGCCGCCGTGCTCGAGCAGCTGGCCGACCTGCTGGTTTCGACTCCCCCGGACCGGCTCGCCCTCGTGCTGGCCGACGAGGTGGGCCATGCGGTCGACGAGATCCTCGCCGTCGCCGACACCATTGGTGCGCCCGTCTTCGGTGCACCGCTGCACGCCACGCTGGTGTTCCTGCCCCGTCACCCGCTGTGGCGCGGTCCGCTCCCGCCCGCCGCCGCTCGCATCAACCAGGCTCTGGCGGGCTTTGACCGCGTGTTCGCCATCGGACGGCGGCCGTTCATGGTGTACCCGTACACACCCGGCCCGGCGGTGCCGCCAACGGTCGAGCTCCTCCACCTGTCGGCCGACGCGGGCGAGCCCGGTCGCACCTGGCCTGTCACCCTCGGCGCCGTGGGCGACGCCAAGGCGACGCTCGCGGCCCTCCTTCCACTCGTCCGCGAGCGCATCGGCAACCCGCGCCCCGCGCCGGAGGCGCGGCCCGACCAACTCGAGGACAAGGCGCGCCAGCGCTACGCCGACGTGCCGATGCACCCGATGGCCGCCGCCCACGCCTTGGTGCGCGCTTTGCCCGACAACGCGGTCGTCGTCGACGAGGCGATCACGACCGGCACCTACGTCCGCGGTTTCCACCACCCGGCCCGCCCCGGCACGTATTTCTTCTGCCGCGGCGGCGGGCTCGGGTGGGGCATGCCGGCGGCCCTCGGCGTGTCGCTCGGTTACGACAAGGCGCCGGTGCTGTGCGTCGTCGGGGACGGCTCGGCCATGTACTCGCCCCAGGCGCTGTGGACGGCCGCCCGCGAACAACTCCCCGTCGTGTTCGCCGTCGTCAACAACCGCCAGTACCTCATCCTCAAGAACAACCTGCGCCAGCGGGCCGGCGCCAGCGCGCAGTCGGGCCGCTACGTCGCCATGGACCTCGTCGAGCCGCCGATCGACTACCTCGCCTTGGCCCGCTCCATGGGCGTCGAGGCCACCCTCGTCGAGAAAGCCGACGACGTCTCCGACGCGGTGAGCGCCGCATGGGACGCGGGCCGCCCCCACCTGTTGGAACTGCCGATCTCGTCGCCCGAGTGAGCTCCACGTCCAAGTGGCGATAGAGGGGCGTAAAACGCCCCTCTATCGCCTCCTGGACAGGTGGGGTCAGTTGTACGCGAGCGTGAGGCCCGGGCGGGGCCAGTCGACCGCGAGCAGTCGTCCGGTGGCCGACAGGGTGATGAACGCCGTCTGCATGTCGTCGCCGCCCCAGCAGATGTTGGTGACGAGCGGGTCGAAGGCCTCGGCCGGGATGTCGTTGCGCTCGACGTCACCGGTCGGCGACACGACCGTGATGCCGCCCTCGGCCAGGGTGGCCACGCACACGTTGCCGTTGGCCTCGACGCCCAACGAGTCGAAGAGCGCGTGGCCCGGTAGCCGGCACAGGCGGTTCCCACCCGGCGGCACCACGCCAGTCGTGTCGGCCACGCCGGGCGCGGTGACCGCCCAGGCAGTGAGCGTGCACGCGTGCGTCTCGGCCACGTAGAGGGTGTCGCCGGACGGCGACAGCCCGATGCCATTGGGGGCGTCCATCGGGAACAACACCTCGCGGATCGACGAGCCGTCGGTCGACGCGTAGTACACGGCGCCGCGATCGCGGTCGCGCAGGCGCACCTTGCCGTGGTCGGTGAACCAGAACCCGCCGGCGGTGTCGAACACGATGTCGTTCGGGCCCTTGAGCTGCACGCCGTCGCACTCGGTGTAGATAGTCTCGAAGTCGCCGGTTTCGAGGTCGACGCGCTGGATGCTGCCGCCCGTGTAGTCGTCGGGCTGGGTGACGCCGTGGGGCCCGAACGGCAGCAGCATGCCGCCCAGGTCGGTCCAGGCGAAGCCGCCGTCGTTGCAGACGTAGAGCTTCCCGTCCGGCCCGATGGCCGCGCCGTTGGGGCCGCCGCCGACGTGGGCCACGACATCCTTCTTGCCGTCCGGCCACACGCGCGTGATGTTCCCGGACTCGATCTCGACCACCACGACGCTGCCGTCGGGCAGCGCCACCGGCCCCTCGGGGAACCGCAGTCCCTCGGTGATGATGCGCGGGTTCTTCATGCCGAATGCGTAGCGCGCAAAGCGAGGGTGCGCTACCGCCCGGCGCTGAGCCACGACACGCGGCCGGGTTCACCCCGGTCGGCAAAGGGAAGTTGATGCACGTGGCTGTCCCGTTCCCGTGCTTGGTCGAGGGTCCTGAGAGCGGCGAGCTCGTCGTGCTCCTGCACGGGTTCCCCCAGAGAAAGGAGGCCTGGCGCGGAGTGATGGCCGACCTCGCGTCTGCGGGCTACCGCGCGGCTGCGTTCGACCAGCGCGGCTATCGCGGCGAGCGCGAGCCGTACCCGCTGGCATCGCTGCGCCTCGACCGCCTCGCTGACGACGTATTGGCGGTGAGCACGGCGCTGGAGCAGGAACGCTTCCACGTCGTCGGCCACGACTGGGGCGGGGCTGTGGCGTGGGAACTCGCGGCGGACAGTCCCGACCGGCTCCTGACGTCCAACGTCGTGGCCACGCCGCATCCACGAGCGCTGATCCGGTCGATGGTGGGAATCCAGGCGGCGCGGTCGTTGTACATGCTGGGCTTCCAGGTCCCGGTCGTGCCCGAGGCCCTCCTGCGAGCCCGTGGAGGCGCGTTCTTTCGGGCGTCGCTACGGCGTAGTGGGCTCGACCCTGACGCGGCCGACGAGTACGCGTCCGCGCTGCTCGAGGGCAGCGGCCTGACGAACGCGCTGGGTTGGTATCGCGCCAACGTGCCGTCGGGCCGGTCGGTCGGGCCCGCACGCGTCCCGACGCTCTACATGTGGCCCGAACGGGACGTTGCTCTCGGCCGGCGAGCGGCGGAGCGGACTGCGGCCCACGTAGACGCGCCCTACCGCTTCGTGGTGTTGGAGGGGGCGACGCACTGGGCGCCCGAGCAACGTCCCGGCGACGTGGCGGCGTTGCTCCTCGATCATCTCCGGACTACTCCCACACCGCCGCGGTCATGACGGCATCGACCGAAGAACACGCGATGCGAGAGTGCACGTTCGGTCCACTGCGCATTGCGTTCGACGATCGGGTCCTCGAGCCTCGGGCGTGGACGGTCATGCAGAGCGAGTGGGCTGCCGAACTGGCGCCGGAGCTTCCGCCCGGGCCGATCCTCGAGCTGTTCGCCGGCGCCGGCCACATCGGCTTGCTCGCGTCCGTGCTCACCGGCCGTCCCCTGGTGCAGGTCGAAGCCGACCCCGTTGCGGCCGGCTTCGCGGCGGAAAATGCGGCCCGCGCCGGTATCGCCGACCGCGTCGAGGTTCGCGGCGCCCGCATCGAGGAAGCGCTCCACGAGGACGAACGCTTCTCGTTGATCGTCGCCGACCCGCCGTATCTCCCGAGCGCGGAGGTGGGACGGTTCCCTGCCGACCCCCTGCGAGCCATCGACGGCGGCCATGACGGGCTCGACCTCGTGCGGGCGACCCTCGAGGTCCTGACCATGCACATGAGCGCCGGCGGGAACTGCCTCCTGCAACTCGCCGGTCCCGGCCAGGTCGAGAGCACACGACGGCTCGTCGACGAGGGATGGCCCGTCCTCACCGTCGCCGCCAGCCGATCCGTCGACGCGGAACGCGCGGTCGCTCTCGTCACACAGCGT
>JAFATL010000470.1 GCA_019243975.1 Actinomycetota bacterium
ACATGGCGGCGGCGAAGGCAGCGGCCGCGGCGCGCTTCCCGCTGCCGGGCGGCCCGACCAGCAGGTAGGCGTGGACTGGGTGCGCGGCGGCGGCGCGCAGCTGGGCGACGGCCCGGTCCTGGCCGACCACCGCGTCGACACTACCGAGGCCGTCGACGATCACCCACCGGTCGGGCTCGGCGCGGGCCAGTTCGGCGAAGCCCTTGGCAACCCGGTCGTGGAACCCGTCGTCCTCGTCCTCCATGCGGTCGCGCCGGCCGCCCTCCTGGCCGCGCCGGGCCCGCGCCTCGTCGGCCGGCACGTCGAGCAGCACCACCAGGTCGGGCCACAGCCCGCCGCTGGCCAGATCGCACACGCGCCGGACCTCGTCGAGGTCGAGGCCGCGGCCGTAGCCCTGGTAGGCGAGCGTCGAACCCGCGAAGCGATCGGTGACGACGTCCTGGCCCCGGGCCAACGCCGGCTCGATCACCTCGGCCACGTGTTGAGCGCGCGCAGCCGCCATCAGCAGCAGTTCGGCGCGCGCGTCGATGCCTTCAGCTCGCCGGCCCAGCACGAGCTCGCGGATGCGTTCGCCCACCGCCGTCCCACCGGGCTCGCGCGTCAGCACGGCGCCGAGGTGTTCGGCCAGCCGCGCCGCCTGGCTCGACTTGCCGCACGCCTCGCCCCCCTCGAAGGCGATGAGCCGACCGCGTGGACGCGTCACGGCTCGGCCGTCGTCGTGTCGGCGTTGGCGTGCCACAGCGGCCGGTAGGCCCACGCGCCCGCCAGCAAGATGATGAGGCCGCCCAACCACAGGGTGAGACGCACACCGGGCACGTCGACGCGCAGGCCGAACACGTCGACGTGCCCGCTGACCAGACGCGCCGACAACGAGTCGAGGAGCCGCGACAACACCGGCGCCAACGTGAACGCGGCCAGCAGGCACAAGCGCGTCATCGTGTAGAGGGTGGCGAACGTGCGGCCCCGCAACTCGTCCTCCACGTTCGTCTGCAGGATCGTGTAGCCGATGATGTAGACGGCGCCCGCGCACAACCCGAGCCCGCCGACGCACAGGACAGCCGGTAACAGCGTCGCCACCGACGCGCCGAGGATGATGCACGGGCCGGCGGCCAGCAAAGCGGCCACGAAGACGCGTTCATGCGGCAGGTGCCGCTGCGTGAGCGACAACGTGACGATCCCGATGGCCACGCCGAACCCGAGGGCGGTGATGAAGGCGCCGAACCCGGCGGTACCGGCACCGACCGACCGCGAGAAGATGGGCCCGAGGGGCACGACCATGCCGCCGCCCACCAGGCCGGTGCCCAGCCCGAAGATCACCGCCTTCACCCGGGGGTTGGAGCCGATGAAGCTCCATCCCTCGCGCAGCTGGCGGACCGTCTCGTTGAAGCTGGCGCGCGACGGCTCGTCGGCCTCGCCCGCGGGCCCCGACCGCACGTGGTCGCGCGACAGCGTGAGCGTCGAGATGATCGCGGCCGAACAGAAGAACGTGACCACGTCGACGTAGATGGCGATCGACTCCTGACTCACCCGCAGCACGTGCAGGGCGTGATAGTGGCCGAGCCACTTGGCCACCTCGGCCAGCACCGTGAACAGCGCCGAGCCGATCGGGAACGTGCCGTACGACGCCACCAGCGACAGCGAGTTGGCGTTGGCCAGGAACTCGGGCCGCACCAGGTTGGGCACGGACGCTTCCTTGGCCGGCCCCCACAGCAACGTCATCACCTCGAGCAGGAGCGACGCGGCGACGAGCACACCAAGGTGCTCGACGAACGGGATGGTCGCCAGCACCAAGCCGCGGCCGATGTCGCAGGCCACCATCACGCGCCGGCGGTCCCACCGATCGACGAGGACACCCGCGATGGGCCCGAGGAAGAACCCGGGGACGAGGCGCGCCGACAGCACCAGGCTGATGGCCGCCTCCGGCGACTTGCCACCGATGCGCGCCGCGATGGCGGTGACGGCGACGAACCCGAGCCAGTCGCCGAGCGACGACACGACCTGCGCGGTCCAGAGGCGGAAGAACGCGGGCGAATTGAACAGCCGAATGGTCGACGGCTGGGACGACGGCGGCTCGTGCGCCGCCGGCGCACGCGAGTCCCCCGAGGTAGCGGCCAGGGGCAGCGTCGGATCTTCGGCCTGCTCCGCCACGGCCTCAGGCTAAAGGACCTTGGTACCTCAGGCGGGCTTCTGCGCCGCCTTGGTGGCCTTCGTCGCCTTCTTGGCGCCGGCGGCCTTCTTGGCCGTCGTCTTCTTCGCCGTGGTCTTCTTGGCGGCCGCCTTCTTGGGCGCCGCCTTCTTGCTCTTCGCCGCCTTCTTGCGTCCCTTGGCGGGCGGGCCGGCGGCGCGCTTCTCGGCCAGCAGGTCGGCGGCGCGCTCGAGGCTGATCGCCTCGACCGACTCGCCGCGCGGCACCGAGACGTTGTACTCACCGTCGGTCAGGTACGGACCGAAGCGGCCCTCCTTGATGACGATGGGCGCGCCCGTGGACGGGTCGGCGCCGACCTCGCGCAGCGGCGGCGCAGCCGTACGCCCGCGTCCTCGCTTGGGCTGGGCGAACAGGGCCAGCGCCTCGTCGAGGGTGACGGTGAACATCTGCTCCTCGTCGGCCAGCGACCGGCTGTCGGAACCCTTCTTGATGTACGGCCCGTACCGGCCGTTGAGGGCCTGGATCTCCTCGCCGTCGGCCGGATCGACGCCGACGGTGCGGGGCAGCGTGAGCAGCCGCAGCGCGTCGTCGATGGTGATCGTGTCGAGCGACATCGTCTTGAGCAGCGACGCTGTACGCGGCTTCTCCTTCGACTCGGTGTCGAGCTCGCCCAGTTGCACGTAGGGGCCGTAGCGACCGGCCTTGGCGAGCACGGGCAGCCCCGTGGCGGGATCGGTGCCCAGCTCGCGGTCACCCGACGGCGCCGACAGCAGCTCCTCGGCCTTCTCGATCGTCAGCTCGTCGGGCGCGATGTCCTCGGGAACCGAGGCGCGGTCGTCGCCCCGCTGGATGTACGGGCCGTAGCGGCCGACGCGCACCACGACTTCGGTGCCGTTGGCGTCGGGGCCGAGCGGGATCGAGTTGACCTCGCGCGCGTCGATGTCGCCCAGCCGGTCGGACACCATCGTCTTGAGGCCGGCGTGGCCGTTACCGAAGTAGAAGCGGCTCAGCCACGGGTGCATGTCTTCGCGCCCACCCGCGATGTCGTCGAGCTCGTCTTCCATCGACGCGGTGAAGCCGTAGTCGACCAGGTTGCCGAAGTGCTGCTCGAGCAGCCCCACCACGGCAAAGGCCGTGAACGACGGCACCAGGGCGCCGCCCCGCTTGAACACGTAGCCGCGGTCCTGGATGGTGGCGAGGATCGACGCGTAGGTCGACGGCCGGCCCACGCCGAGCTCCTCCAGCGCCTTTACCAGCGACGCTTCGGTGTAACGCGCCGGCGGCTGGGTGGTGTGGCCCTTCGGGTCGAGGGCGGTGGCGTTGAGGGCGTCACCTTCGGCCAGCGGCGGCAGCCGCACTTCGCGGTCTTCGAGCTCGGCCTCGGGGTCGTCGGCGCCCTCGACGTACGCGAGGAGGAAGCCGGGGAACGTGATGATCTTGCCGCTGGCGGCCAACTCGACTTCTTCGCCCGCGCTGCTGGTGCCGACGATGCGCACCTGCGCGCTCTGCCCGCGCGCGTCGGCCATCTGCGACGCCACCGTGCGCTTCCATACGAGGTCGTACAAGCGGAACTCGTCGTCGCCCAGCTCGTTGGCCACCTGGTCGGGCGTGCGGAACGAGTCGCCGGCGGGACGGATGGCCTCGTGGGCCTCCTGCGCGTTCTTGACCTTCTTCTCGTAGCGGCGGGGCGCCTGCGGCACGGAGTCGGGGCCGTACAACTGCACGGCCTGCTGGCGCGCCGCGGTCAAAGCGGTCTCCGACAGCGTGGTGCTGTCGGTACGCATGTAGGTGATGTAGCCGTTCTCGTACAGGCGCTGGGCCGCCCGCATCGTGCGCTGCGCGCCGAAGCGCAGCTTGCGGCTCGCCTCCTGCTGCAGCGTCGACGTCATGAAGGGGGCCGACGGCTTGCGCGTGAACGGCTTCTCCTCGACGGACCGCACCGCGAACGCGGTGTCGGTGAGGCGACCGGCGAGACCGCGCGCGCCGTCCTCGTCGAGGAGGGTGACGGCCGACGCCGACTTGAGGGCGCCGTCCTCGCCGAAGTCGCGACCGGTGGCGAGGCGGCTGCCGTTGATCGCCACGAGCGTGGCGCCGAACGCGTCGCTGCCCTCGGCCTTCTCGAACGTGGCCTCGACGTCCCACCACTCGGCCGACCGGAACCGCATGCGCGCTCGCTCGCGCTCCACCAGGATGCGCGTGGCGACGCTCTGCACCCGGCCCGCCGACAGCCGGGGCATGACCTTCTTCCAGAGGACGGGCGACACCTCGTAGCCGTAGAGCCGATCGAGGATGCGGCGGGCCTCCTGGGCGTCGACCAGCCGGCGGTCGAGGTCGCGCCACTCGTCGACCGCTCGCTCGATGGCGCCCCGGGTGATCTCGTGGAACACCATCCGCTTCACCGGGATGCGGGGATTCAGGACTTCCAGAAGATGCCAGGCGATCGACTCGCCCTCGCGGTCTTCGTCGGTTGCGAGGTAGAGCTCGCTGGCGTCCTTGAGGAGGGCCTTCAGCTTCTGGACCTGCTGTTTCTTCTCCTTGGCCACGACGTACAGCGGCTTGAAGTCGTTGTCGACGTCGACGCCCAGCCGGGCCCACGCCTGGCCCTTGTACTCGGGGGGCACGTCGGCGGCGTTCCGCGGCAGGTCACGGATGTGCCCGATCGACGACTCCACGAGGAAGTCGCCCCCGAGGAAACCCGCGATGGTCTTGGCCTTGGCGGGCGACTCCACGATGACGAGCGGTTTGGGCATCTGGGCCAAAGAGGGTTGGCAGAAGAGGCCGGTCCTGTCAAACACCCTGCCTTCGGTTCGCTCCGGGCTGCGCCCTGCGCTCACTCCGCTCGGCACCCCTGAGGGGCCCCACCGAGCGGCCCCAGTAGGGTCGCCCAGCGTGGATGCGAAGCACTTATTAGACGCCTTCGGACTGGCGGGGCTCTTCGCCATCGTCTTTGCCGAGACGGGGCTGCTCATCGGCTTCTTCCTGCCGGGCGATTCGCTGCTGGTGTTCGCCGGCTTGGTGTCCGCCACCAACGGCGACGCCAAGCTCCACCTCAGCCTGCCCGTCGTGCTCATCGGCTGCGTGGTGGCCGCCATCGCCGGCGCCCAGACCGGCTACCTGATCGGCCTGCGGGCCGGGCCGGCGATCTTCCGCCGGCCCGACTCGAGGCTGTTCAAGAAGGAGCACGTGGAGAAGGCGCAGTCGTACTTCGACCGGTACGGGGGCCGCACCATCGTGGTGGCGCGGTTCATTCCGATCGTCCGCACGTTCGCCAACCCGGTGGCGGGCGTGGGCCGCATGCCGGCCCGCGCCTTCACCACCTACAACGTCGTCGGCGGACTCTTCTGGGTCGTGTCCGTGACGATGCTCGGTTATGTGCTCGGGAAGACGATCCCGAACTCGCAGAACCACTTGTTGGAGATCGAGGCGATCATCATCGCCATCTCCCTTATCCCCGTGGGGATCGAGATCGTGCGCTCGCGGCGGCGGCGGACCGCTTCTTCGCAGCCGTAGTCGTCACCTTCTTGGCGACCGTCTTGGTGGGCACGGCCTTCTTGACGGCGGCCTTGCGGACCGGCGCCTTCTTGGCTGCGACGGCGCGACGGGCGGGCGTGGCTCCCACTGCGACCGGCTCCCGCTCGATCTCCTCCATGGCCGCCTCGACCACCTGACCGGCGTCCGACGCGGGGACGCCGGCGGCGCCGCTGATGTCGGCGTCCATGGCCTCCGTCTTCCGCTTGGAGAAGGCGATGGCGATGATCAGGATGACGAGGGCGACACCGGCGATCGAGTAGCGGGCGCCTGCGTTGTCGCGCAGCTTGATCACCGCGGGGAGGATCAGCAGCGAGACCAGGTTCATCACCTTGATGAGCGGGTTGAGGGCCGGGCCGGCGGTGTCCTTGAACGGGTCGCCGACGGTGTCGCCGATCACGGCTGCCTTGTGGGCGTCCGAACCCTTGCCACCCTCGTGGCCGTCCTCGATGTACTTCTTGGCGTTGTCCCAGGCGCCGCCCGAGTTCGACAGGAAGTTGGCCATGAGCTGGCCGGTGAGGATGACGGCGGCGAGGAAGGCGCCGAGCGCCAGGTAGTTGATGCCGAAGCCGATGATGGCCGGCGTCAGCACCGCCAGCAGCGCGGGCGTGGCCAACTCACGCAGCGACGCGGCCGTGCAGATGTCGATGACACGGCCGTACTCGGGACGCTCCGAGCCGTCCATGATCCCCGGGTGCTCGCGGAACTGGCGGCGCACCTCCATCACCACCGTGCCGGCGGAACGACCGACGGCCCGGATGGCGAGGGCGGAGAACAGGAACGCGATCGAGCCACCGATGAGCAGACCGATGAAGGTCTTCGGGTCAGCGACGTTGATCTGGGTGAGCGGGTGCTTGAACAGCGCCGAGCCCGTCTCCTTGAGGTTGAACTCGGAGCCGATCGTCTCGATGAAGCTGGCGAACAGGGCGACGGCCGCGATGACGGCGGAGCCGATGGCGAAGCCCTTGGTGACGGCCTTGGTGGTGTTGCCCACGGCGTCGAGGCTCACCATGATCCGCTGCGGCTCGCCCTCGAACTCGCCCGACATCTCGGCGATGCCGGCCGCGTTGTCGGACACCGGGCCGAAGGTGTCTTCCGACACGATCACGCCGGTGGTGGCGAGCATGCCCATGCCGCACAGGGCGACGAGGTAGAGCGAGAACTGCAAGTTGCCGTTGCCCAGCGCCAGGGCCACGCCGATGGCGCCGGCGATGGCGACGATGGCGTACACCGACGACTCGAGGCCCGACGAGATGCCGGACAGCACGGTCGTAGCGGGGCCGGTGCGGGCGGACTCGGCGATCTCACGTACCGGTGACGTCTCCGTCGACGTGAAGTACTCGGTGAGGCGGCTGGCCACCTGGGCCAGCACCAGGCCGGTGACGACGGCGCCGAACACCTTCCAGCCCTCGTTGCCGTGGTCGTTGCCGATGTAGGCCAGGGCCACGACGAGCGTGCCGATGATGGTGAGGATGCCGGCGGTCAGGAAGCCGCGGTTGATCGGCGCCATGGCCGACTTGTCCTTGTCGGTGGCACGCACGGTGAACACGCCGACGATCGACGCGAGCACGCCCACGGCGCGGGCGATCACCGGGAAGATGAGGCCGAGGGCCGGGTTGGCGCCGATCGACTTGAAGGCGGCCACGCCGAGGATGATCGAGGCGACCAGCGTGACCTCGTAGCTCTCGAACAAGTCGGCAGCCATGCCCGCGCAGTCGCCCACGTTGTCGCCGACGTTGTCGGCGATCGTGGCCGCGTTGCGGGGGTCGTCCTCGGGGATGCCGGCTTCGACCTTGCCGACCAGGTCGGCGCCCACGTCGGCCGCCTTGGTGAAGATGCCGCCGCCCACTCGCATGAACAGCGCGATGAGCGAACCGCCGAAGCCGAAGCCGATGAGGATGGCGGTGGCGGTGTTCTGGAACAGCATGATGATCACGGTCGCACCGAGCAGGCCCAGGCCGACCGTGAACATGCCGGCCACGCCGCCGGAGCGGAACGCCACGGTGAGCGCCTTCGGCAGCGAGCCCTCACGGGCGGCCGCGGCGGTACGGACGTTGCCCTTCACCGCCAGGCTCATGCCGATGAAGCCGGTGAGGCCGGACAGGAACGCACCGGCCGCGAAGGCGATGGTACGGAACAGTCCGGACTGGCCGAACGACAGCGCGCTGGAGCCGTCGGGCCGGGCGATCTTGGTGGCCGTGAAGAACACGACGACCAGGAGCGGGACCATGATCAGGCCGATCGTCTTGAACTGACGCCGGAGGTACGCCATGGCGCCCTCCTCGATGGCGCCGGCGATCTCCTGCATCTTCTCGGTGCCGGCGTCAGCAGACACGACGCTGCGGCGCAGGCCGAAGCCGACGATGATGGCGAGGAGCGCGGTCACCCCGGAGGCGATCAGCCATGTCCACTCGGCACCGCCGAGGTGGAAGGACTGGTACCCGCCTTCGCTGGCGAGGACGTGCATCATGCGCTTCTTTCCTTTCTGGTGCGTCTCGGTGTTTCGATCTTGCGGACGAAGATCTGGCGGGCGACCTTTTCGCCCACCGTGCGGTCCTGTCCCTCGACGAGCAGCACGAGGGGACCGTCGAACGGGTGCTTCTCCCGCACCTCCACCTGCACGCCCGGGCGCAGGCCCAGGGTGTCGAGGAAGGCGACGACGTCGGGGTCGGTCGAGCCGGGAACGGCGACGACCGCCGAATCCCCCGGCTCCAAGCTGTACAGCGGCGGTAGCTCGGGGATCTCCGCCGTCTCGGGGGCGGGGATCGGGAAGCCGTGCGGGCACGTCGAGGGGCGATGGAGGGCGACGAACAGCCGGTCCTCCACCTCCTGGGGGAGCTCGTGCTCGAACGAGCCGGCCAGCCGGTCGGCCTCGTTCCACGCGTAGCCGAGCATGTCGGAGAGGAACCGCTCCACGACCCGGTGGCGCCGGATGGCGGC
>JAFATL010000506.1 GCA_019243975.1 Actinomycetota bacterium
CATGGCCAAGGCCCTCAACCACCTCGGCAACCTGGCCCGCTCGCGCTTCGAGTACGACACGGCGCGGGCGCAGTTGCAGGAGGCGCTGGAGATCCGCCGCGCCATCGGCAACGAGCGCGGCATCGCCGTCTCGCTGCGCAACCTGGGTCTGCTGGCCGCCATGCAGCGCGATTACGAGACGGCGCGCGCCCGCTACGAGGAGGCGTTGCCGCTGGCGCGCCGGCTGGGCGAGAAGCGGGTGATCGCCACCATCACCCACGCCCTGGCCACGGTGCTGTTCGCCGACGGCGATCGCGAGGGTGCTGCCGTGCTGGCGGAAGAGGGCCTCGGACTGGCGCGCGAGCTGGGCGACCGCCAAGGCATCGCCGAGCACCTCACCGTGCTGGCCGGCGTGCGGGGCGCCGACGGGTCGGTTGGTGCGACCGAGGCAACGGCGGAAGCCGGAGCGTCGTCGCCGGAAGCGACCGAGTCGATGGTCGCCGAGGCGCTGGCGATTTGGAAGTCGCTCGGCTCGCGCGACGCCATCGCGTGGGCGTACACGACGTTGGGCGAGATGGCCCTCAACACGGGCGACCTCGTTGGTGCGCGCGCCCGTCTCGACATGGGGCTGGCGGCCTGGCGCAAGGTGGGCGACGAGGCGGCGGTGGCGCGGCTCTGCAACCTGTGCGGGTGGGCGGCCATGCTCGTGGGCGACCTCGACGCCGCCCACGCGTTGTTGGTGGAGGCGGTCGAGTTGGCGACGGCGGTCGGCGACGACGGGCAGCTGGCGTCGACGTTGCACAGCCTGGGTGAGGTGCAGCGCCAGCAGGGTGACCTTGTCGAGGCGCGCCGCACGTTCGAGCACAGCCTCGAGGTGGCGCAGCGCACCGGATGGAAGCGCCTGCTGTGGTGGCCCGAGCACGGGCTGGGCGCCGTCGATCGCGCCGAGGGCCGGCTGGCCGACGCCCGTGAGCAACTGGCCCGGGCGGTCGGCGTGCAACCCCGGTTCGGCCGCCGCCCCGCCTTGGCCGACTGTCTGGAGGAACTGGCGGCCGTGGAGCTCGCCGAAGCCCAGCCCGGGCGGGCGGCCCGGTGGCTGGGCGCGGCGGCCCGATTCCGAGAGCAGATGGGCGCGCCCGTGCCGCCTGTCCGGCGCGCCTGGCACGACGAGCTGGTGGCCGCGGTGGCCGGCCACGACGACGCGTGGAACGCGGGCGCCGCCCTGCCCGTCGAGCAAGTGGTGGCCGAGGTCACAGACCGGCCCTAGGCGGCGCGTCCTCCCTACACTGCTGCCTTGTTCGCAGCCGGGGGAGGGCTGAGTTGAGAGCTTCGCTGGGGAAACTGACAGTTCTCGTCGCGCTGAGCCTCGTGGCCGCGGGGTGCGGCGCCCGCTTCCCGCGCTCGGAGACGGGCGCGGGTGTGCGCGCCGGCGTGTCGGGCAACGGCGTGTCGGCGGGCGAGGGAACCGACACGGGTACGGCCACGGGCGACACCACCGCGGTCGGCGGTGCGACGAGCGGTGCGGCTGGAGCGACGTCGTCGGGCGGCAGTTCGTCCGCCGGCGGCGCGTCGTCATCGGGCGGATCGTCGAGCGGCTCCGGCGCCGGGAGCGCGGCGGCGGCCGCTTCCGCCGACGTCGGGCCCACCACGGGGGTCACTGACACGTCGATCAAGATCGGCTACCTGCTGCCGCTGACGGGCGCCGCCCCGGTGCCGTCGAACTTCGACAAAGGCGCCAACGTCTACTGGAACTACGTCAATGGCAAGGGCGGCATCAACGGCCGCAAGGTGCAGGTGATCATCAAGGACACGCAGTCGAGCGCCCAGGTGGGCAAGGACCAGGCCAAGGCGCTCATCGAGCAGGACAAGGTGTTTGCCATCGTCGTGCTCGACCGGCTCGAGAACCAGCAGGCGATCGGCCAGTACCTCGACTCGCGCCACGTCCCCAACATCGAGATCCAAACACCGGCCAACCTCGACAAGAGCCAGACGTGGACGTTCGGCGTCACGATCGACCACGGCGTGCAGGGCTCGTTGATCGCCGACTACTTCGTGCACGTGCTGCAGGCCAAGAAGGTGGCCGTCGTCTACGAGAACACGCCCGCCCTGGCGCCGGGCAAGGACGCGTTCGCCAAGGAGATCAGCAAGCTGGGCGCGTCGGTGGCGTACTCGCAGGCGATCGACGGCAACGGCAATGACTTCTCGCAGGAGGCCCTCGCGCTGTCGCGCTCGGGCGCCACCGCGGTGTGGCTCTACATGGCGCCCACGCCCGCCGCCAAGCTCGCCAACCAGGCCGACGCCGCCGGCTACCACCCGGTCTGGTTCGCCAACTCCATTTCGTGGGCGTTCGACCTGGTGTTCACGGTGGCGCCCAAGGCGCTGCAGGGCGCACGCGCCTTCAGCCCGTGGCTGCCCTTGTCGGATCCGCGCACCAACACCTACAAGCAGGCGTACCAGTCGCAGACCGGGCAGACGCCCGACGACCTCGGCATCGTCGGTTGGGGCGTGGGTGAGATCGTGGGCGCCGGCATCCAGACGGCGGGCAAGCAGCTGGGGCAGAACAACTTCCGCGCCGCCATGC
>JAFATL010000028.1 GCA_019243975.1 Actinomycetota bacterium
GCAGCCGCCATCGGAGCGGCCGCCGATCGTGCCGCTCCTCGACGACGCCGACGCCACGGTCGTCGAGGCCGCCGCGTGGGCGAGCGGTGAGCTCGAGCCGGCCGAGCCGGGCGCCGTGGCGCGGCTGGCCGCACTGGCCACCGAGCACGACGATGCGCTCGTGCGCGAGGCGGCGGTCGCCGCGCTCGGGTCGCTCGGCGATCCCGACGGCTTGGCTGCGGTCCTGGCCGCGACAGAGGACAAGGCGACGGTCCGACGCCGCGCCGCGATCGCGCTCGTCGCCTTCGAGGGACCGGAGGTCGACGCTGCGCTCGCACGCCTGCGCGACGACCGCGACTGGCAGGTGCGGCAGGTGGCCGAAGACCTGACCTGAAGTACGGTCGACCGCATGGATGACCACGCGCGCTGGGTCTCCCGCGACGCGGCGGTCGTGTGGCACGGCTTCACCCAGATGGCGAGCTACTCCGACAACGCGCCCGTGGTCGTCGAGCGGGCCGAGGGCAGCGACCTCATCGACGTGGACGGCAAGCGCTACCTCGACGCCATCTCGTCGCTGTGGGTCACGACCCTCGGCCACCGCGTGCCCGAGCTCGACGCCGCCCTGGCCGAGCAAGCCGGCCGCGTCGCCCACTCGACGCTGCTCGGCAACGGCAACCGCGTCGTCATCGAGCTGGCCGAGGCGCTGGCCGATGTAGTGCCGGTCGACGCGCCTCACTTCCTCTTCGCGTCCGACGGCGCGGCAGCGGTCGAGCAGGCGCTCAAGATCGCGTTCCAGTACTGGGCCAACCGCGGCGTCGCCGGTCGCACGACGTACCTGGCGTTCGGCGGCGCCTACCACGGCGACACCGTCGGTTCCCTGTCGGTGGGAGCGGGCGGGTTCGGCACCGACCTGTTCGACCCGCTGCGCTTCCCCGTGTTGCGCGCGCCCGACTTCGCGGAACCCGACTGCATCGACGTCGCTGTGGCGATGGTGCGCGAGCACGCGTCGTCTTTGGCCGCCGTCGTCGTCGAACCCCTCGTGCAGGGGGCGGCCGGCATGCAGCTGCGCCCGGCCTCGTCGTTCGCGGCCCTGGCGCGCGCCTGCGCCGACCACGACGTGCTCCTGATCTGCGACGAGGTCGCCACCGGCTTCGGTCGCACCGGCACCCTGTTCGCGTCCGAGCAGTGCGGCTTGCGCGCCGACCTCATGTGCATCGGCAAGGGCCTCACCGGCGGGTACCTGCCGATGTCGGCGACGGTGGCCTCGCAGCGCGTGCACGACGCGTTCCTCGGGCCCGATCTCAGCGAGAAGACCTTCTACCACGGGCACTCGTTCAGCGGGAACGCGCTCGCCGCCGCGGTGGCCCTCCGTCACCTCGAGCTGATTCGCGAGTGGGACGTGCTCGCCAACGTGCGCGCCCGTTCTGCGCAGCTGCAGTCATTGCTCGACGCGCGCGTCGCACCCATGAGCGCCGTGCGCGAGGTGCGACTGCAGGGACTGATGTGCGGCGTCGAGCTGGCCCCGCCGCGCGACGGGCTGCGCTGGGGCCGGCGGGTGTGCGCGGCGGCCGTCGACCGCGGTGTGTTGCTGCGTCCGCTGGGCGACGTCGTCGTGCTGATGCCCCACCTCACGGTGACCGAGGAGCAGGTGACGCGCATCGTCGACGTGCTGGCTGAGGCAATCGACGAGATCAGCTCGCCGTGACGTGGCATGAGTGGGTCGAGGCGGAGAACGATCGCATCCGCGCCGACGGCCGGTGGCGCGTCACGCGCGACCTCGACGCGGCCGGGCCTGCGGGCGTGCTCAGTGCCACGGGCGAGCACGTCGTGTCGTTCGCCTCCAACGACTACCTCGGGCTCACCCAGCACCCCGCCGTCGTGGCGGCTGCCCATGAGGCGCTCGACCGGTGGGGGGCAGGTTCGGGCGCGGCGCGCCTCATCGTCGGGTCCCGCCCGCTGCACTCGGAGCTGGAGGCCGAACTGGCCGACTGGAAGCGCTGCGAACGCGCCCTCCTGTTCCCGACGGGATTCGCCACCAACCTGGGCGTGCTGTCGACCTTCGGCGTGGCCGGAGGGCTGGTGTGCAGCGACGAGCTCAACCACGCCTCCATCGTCGACGGCTCCCGCCTCGCCCGGGCCGACGTGGCGGTGTACCCGCACGGCGATGTGGACGCGCTGGACGCGCTGCTGGCCGGACGCGATCGGCCCATCGTCGTCACCGACACCGTCTTCTCGATGGACGGCGACGTGGCGCCGCTCGACCAGATCGCCGACGTGTGCCGGCGGCGGGGCGCGCTGCTGGTGCTGGACGAAGCGCACGCCGTTCTCGGGCCCGACCCCGACCCCCACGGCGACCTCGAGGGCGTCGACGTGTTGCGCGTCGGCACCCTGTCGAAGACTCTCGGCTCGCTGGGCGGGTTCGTCGCCGGCGGCGCCCCGATGATCGACTTGCTCGTCAACCGGGCCCGCCCGTTCATCTTCACCACGGCTTCGACGCCGGCCGACACCGCCGCCGCCCTCGCCGCTGTCCGGATCGTGCGATCGGCCGAGGGCGATGCGTTGCGCGAGACGTTGCGCGGCCACGTCGAGCGCGTCGCTCCCAGCCACCCCTCCCCGATCGTGCCCATCGTCCTGGGCGACGAGGAGTCAGCACTGAAGGCGGCGGCCGCGCTGCTCGAGCGGGGCCTGCTCGTCCCCGCCATCCGTCCGCCCACCGTCCCCGTCGGGACGTCGCGACTGCGCGTCGCCCTGTCGGCCGCCCATACCGACGCCCACATCGACGGCCTGCTCGACGGCCTGGCCGCGTTGGGAGCGTTGTGAAGCTGGTCGTCGTGGCGGGGACCGCGACCGAGATCGGGAAGACCTTCGTCGGCGCGGCGCTGGCGCGGGAGCTGCGCGGGCGCGGCGTCTCGGTGGCGGCGCGCAAGCCGGCCCAGTCGTTCGTGCCGGGCGAGGGCCCGACCGACGCCGAGGTGTTGGCCGCCGCCACCGGCGAGGACCCCCACGAGGTGTGCCCCCCGCACCGGTGGCTGGGCGTGCCCATGGCACCACCCATGGCCGCCGACGTTCTCGGGCAGCCCCCGTTCACCCTCGACGAACTGCTGGCTGAGGTCACGTGGCCGGACGGCGTCGACGTCGGCCTGCTGGAGGGCGTCGGCGGACCGCGCTCCCCCATCGCGTCGGACGGCGACACGGTCTCCATGGCCGAGCAGGTGAACGCCGACCTGGTGGTACTGGTGGCCGACGCGGGTCTCGGCACCGTGAATGCGGTGCGACTGTCGGCGGCCGCCTTCGGTGCCCGCCCCGTGGTCACCGTGCTCAACCGGTTCGACGACGGCGACGACCTCCACCGGCGCAACCGCGACTGGCTCACCAAAGAAGACGGCTTGGCGGTGGTGACCGATGTTCGCGATCTGGGCGACGCGGTTTGGGGAAGGATGGACGCGTGACCACTCCGTCCCCCACCGACGCCCCCGTCGACATGCAGGAAGCGGTGGCCCTGCTACACGCCGAGGACTACACCGAGGACTTCAACATCGTCGGCACCCGCGTCCCCTGCCCGAAGTGCGGCACCGAGCATGCGCCCTCGCAGCTGCTCGTCGACCGCTTCTTCCGGTTCGAGGGTGAGAGCGACCCGGCCGACGAGTCGATCGTCTTCGGCGTGCGCTGCCCGTCGTGCGGCGCCAAGGGCGTGCTGGTCTCGCCGTACGGGCCGGACGCCGACCCGGAAGTGATGCAGCAGCTCACCTTGCTCACCCGCAACGGTTGAGCGACCTCGCCGCCCGCCTAGCCAGCGCCGGCTGCCTTTCCGCCGACGAGGAGGCTGTCGAGCTGGAGACGGCGGCCGCCGGTGACCAACAGCTCCTCGAATCGATGGTCCGCCGGCGCGAGCAGGGCGAGCCGCTGGCGTGGATCGTGGGCACGATCGACTTCGGCGGTGAACGCGTGCGCGTGGCGTCGGGCGTGTACGTGCCCCGCCTGCAGTCGTTGCCGCTGGCGCAGCTCGCCGCGCACACGCTGCCGCCGGGCGGCGTCGCCGTCGACCTGTGCACGGGTTCCGGCGCGGTGGCCGCCTACCTGCTCGCCCACCAACCGGCGGCGCGCGTCGTGGCCACCGACGTCGACCCGCAGGCCGTGGCGTGCGCCCGAGCGAACGGCGTGGATGCCCACGTCGGCAACCTGTTCGACCCGGTGCCGCCGGAGCTGCGCGGGCGCGTCGACGTCGTCACCGCCGTGGCGCCCTACGTGCCCACGCCCGAGTTGGCACACCTGCCGCGAGACGTGCGCACCTACGAACCAGAACTCGCCCTCGACGGTGGTGGCGACGGTCTCGACGTCGTGCGCCGCGTCGTGGCCGAGGCACCCCAATGGCTGCGCGCCGGTGAGGGCACGGTGCTGCTGGAGATCGGCGGGGATCAGGCGACGGTCGTGACGCCGCTGCTCCATGCCGCTGGCTTCACCGACGTCGACACCCTCGTCGACGCCGAGGACGACCTGCGAGGTATTAGCGCTCGGCTCCCATGAACATGACCTTGAGGGAGTCGAAGGCCTCGAGGCACTTACCGGCACCGAGCACCACGCACTCGAGGGGCGCGTCGACCACGTGCACGGGGATCGCCGTCTCCTGCGCCAGCCGCCGGTCGAGGCCCTTGAGCAGCCCACCGCCGCCGACCAGGTGGATGCCCTCGACGATGAGGTCCTGGGCCAGCTCGGGCGGCGCCTGACCGAGACACTGCACGACCGAGTCGACGATGGCGCCCACCTGCTCCTCGATGGCCTCCCGCACCTCCTCGGGCGAGAGGATCACGACCTTGGGCAGGCCCGACATCAGGTCGCGGCCGCGCACCTCGGCCTTGACCTCGTCGTCGGTCGGGTAGGCCGAGCCGATGGCCATTTTGATCTGCTCGGCCGTTCGCTCGCCGATGGCGATGCCGTACTCGCGCCGCACGTACGTCTGGATCGACGCGTCGATGTCGAAGCCGCCGACGCGGATGGCTTGCAGCGCCACGATGCCGCCCAGCGAGATGACCGCCGTCTCGGTGGTGCCACCGCCGACGTCGACCACCATGCTGCCGAGCGGCTCGTGGATGGGAAGACCGGCGCCGATCGCAGCGGCCATCGGCTGCTCGATGAGATAGGCGCCCGCCGCGCCGGCGCGACGCGCCGCTTCCTCCACCGCACGCCGTTCGACTTCGGTGATGGCCGAGGGCACGCAGATGAGCACGCGCGGCCGGTTGAACCGCGACACACCGGCGCGCTGCAGCAGCAGCCGGATCATGCGCTGGGTGATGTCGAAGTCGGTGATGGCGCCTTGACGCAGCGGACGCGCCGCCACGATGTAGCCCGGCGTGCGCCCGATCATCTGCCACGCGTCGTGGCCCATCGCCAGCACCTGTTGGGTGCGCTCGTTGAGCGCGATGACGGTCGGCTCGTTGAGCACGATGCCGGTCTGGCGCGCGTAGACCAGGGTGTTCGCCGTCCCCAGGTCGATGGCGAGGTCCCTAGCCAGGGCGGCGGTCCCGTCGACCCGGGCGCTGTTCGGGGGCCAGCGCCCGCAACTCGTTGTTGAACGCCTGGATGCCGCTCTCCATCGACGTCGGCTTGCGGTGGCGGAACCACAGGATCAGCGACCCCACGATGCTCAGGCCCACCGCCACGACCAGATACAGCAAGTTGCTCATGAAGTTGTCCCCCGCCCGACCGTTTCGACCGGCGTGCTGCCGGTGCCCCAGTCGGCGCCCTCCGAGTGGTGCTCCTTCTTCCAGATGGGTGCGGTCGCCTTCAGCGTGTCGATGCAGAAGCGCGCCGCCTCGAACGCCTCGTCCCGATGAGGTGCGCTGGCCACCACGACCACCGAGCTCTCGGTGAGCGCGACCGCGCCCACGCGGTGCAACAACGCCAGTCGCCCGACTGTGGGCCACCGCACGCGCGCCTCGGCGGCGATCTCCCTGAACCGTGGTTCGGCCTGCTCCGCATACGCCTCGTAGTCGAGCGACGTCACACCCGTTCGCCCCTCGGCGTGGTCGCGCACGGTGCCGCTGAACAGGACGACCGCGCCGCAGTCGGGGCGCACTGCCCATTGCAGTGCCTCCTCGACCGGCAACGCAGCGTCTGTCAACGCCAGCCAGTCGTCACCCGAGCCGGGACGAACCATCGGTAAATGGTAGGCGCCGCGACGATTCATTTTGTAAGCCCAGGTTTAAGCTCGATCGCCGTGGAGCTCGACGACGGCTTCGATGACGACGAGCCCACCGGCCAGTGGCTGCCTCCCGACGACCGGTTGTGGCGCCACCCATCGGAGGTCGCGGCCTTCCCCTGGCCCGATGCGACGCGGCGCACCCGTGAGCCCCGGGCCTGGACCACGGCCGTGCTGGCGGCCGCCATCAGCTCCCTTTTGACCACCGGTCTCATCGCCGCCAGCGGTGGGTTTCGCAACAAAACCACGGTCGTGAGGTCCACGGAGAGTGTTGCCCTGCCCGTGGCGCAGCGGTCGGCGTCGGCCGGCAACAACCAGATCGTCGACATCGCCGAACGCATCCGCCCCGCCATCGTGCAGCTCGACGTCGACACGGCCGACTCGAAGGGCAGCGGGTCGGGCGTGATGATCCGCAGCGACGGCGAGATCCTCACCAACAACCACGTGGTGCAGGACGCCCGCTCGATCACGGTGATCATGGCCGACGGCAAGGAGTACACGGCCCGGGTGGTGGGCGCCGATGCCGACACCGACATCGCGGTGGTGAAGATCGACGGCCCCCAGTTCGCCACCGCCCCGCTGGGGTCGGCAGACGGGCTGAAGGTCGGCTACGTCGCCATCGCGGTGGGCTCGCCCCTTGGTCTGGCGGGCGGCCCGTCGGTGTCGGTCGGCGTGATCAGCGCCCTGGGCCGCCAGGTCGACAGCCGCAGCGGTCCGTCGCTGCTCGACATGATCCAGACCGACGCCCCGATCGCGCCGGGGTCATCGGGTGGCGCGCTGCTCGACAGTTCGGGCGCGGTGGTCGGCGTGACGACCGCCATCGCGGTGAGCGACGTCGGCGCCGAAGGTCTCGGGTTCGCCACCCCGATCGACATCGCGCGCGACGTGGCCGATCAGCTCATCAACACCGGCAAGGTGGTGCACGTGTGGTTGGGCGTCGAGGGTGAGGACGTCACGTCGCAGACCGCCGGCGACCTCGGCGTCGACGCCGGCGCCCTGGTGCGCAAGATCCGCACCGGCAGCCCGGCCTCTCAGTCGGGCATCGCCGTGCGCGACGTCATCACCTCGATCGACGGCAAGGCCATCCGCTCGATGGCCGCCCTGGTCGTCGCCCTCCGCCTCCGCCACCCCGGCGACACGGCCACCCTCGGCATCGTCCACGACGGCAAGACCAAGACCGTCAAGGTCACCCTCGCCGAACGCCCCAAGACGCTGACCTAACCGGCCCGTCCGGCGAACTGACAGGTGAAACGTGCGTCATAGCGCACGTTTCACCTGTCAGTTCGGCTGGGTTAGGCGAGGAGGAGGGTCTCCTCGTTGGTGAAGGTGGGGGTCCAGCCGGCGGCGCGCAGCTTGTCGTTGGCGACGACCCAGGGGTGCACGGTGTAGGGCAGCAGCCCGGCGGGGAGGCGGATGAACGCGCGCGCCAACCGCGACGGCAGCCCGACCCGGACGCGGGCGCGCACCAACGCGCGCGCTGTCTCGTCGGCGACCCAGCCGTCGGGTGCCACGTTGTAGACGCCTTCGACGGTGTCGTCGGCGACAGCCAGCGCGACCGCGGTGGCCACGTCGCGCGCGTGCACCGCTTGCACCGGTCGCGACGCGCCGCGCACCCGCACGCGCCCGAGGCCGGCGAGCCGCCGGGCCGGACCGCCCACGTGGGCGCCGTCGACGATGGCGGTGGGCCGCAGCACGACGGCGCGGCGGGCGCCGCCTCCGTCGGCCGCGTCGTGCCACTCGGCCAGCAGGCGCTCGCGCTCGGCCAGGTCGGTCGGCCACGACGCGCCCGGGTTGGGCCGCAACGGTGCGACCTCGGGGAGCGGCACCGGATTGCCGGGCCAGGCGCCGTACACGGTGGCGCTGGAGAGCAGCACGACCGTGCGCACGTTGGCCCGCTCGGCCGCGGCCAGGAGGCGCCGCGTGTCAGGCACATCACCGATGTGCACCGCCGCGGCCACACCGTCGAGGCGGG
>JAFATL010000291.1 GCA_019243975.1 Actinomycetota bacterium
CTCTTGAACAGCGCCGTGTCGAGGCCCGGGAGGCTGTAGACGAACGTGCTGGTGTCGTTCACGGCCAGCGTCGGCGCCGTGGTGCCGAGCGTGTCCTTGCGCACGCCGCCCAGCGACACGCTGGCGGTGGCCAACGCCGGGTGGCGCAGGTCATTGAAGCGACCGAGCCACCCGGTCGGCTCGAGCAGCGTGGTGTCGGCCGTCTGCCAGAACGCGATCGAGTCGAAGTGGCTGAAGTCCTGCTTGTTCTGCTCGCCGATGCCGAGCACGAACGCCACGTCGTTGCTGGTGTTCCAGCGGTTGGCGAGGTACGGCAGGCCCTTGTTCAAGGCGTAACTCGACTGCCCGGCCAGGGGCAACGTGGTCGCCGGGTCGACGGCCATCGCGCCCCGGCCGTAGGTCGCGTCGAAGTACCACGGGTTGTCGACGGGAACGAGGGTGTCGAGGTAGTCGCACCCGCCTTCCAGCGAGATCGACACGCAGATCGGCGTGCCCAGCGGGAGGGCGGCGCCGATGTCGGCCGCCGCCGGCGAGCCGTCGCCCGGCAGCAACACGTCGAGCAGGATGCCGCCCGCGGCGGTGGCGACGAGCAGCGTGCCTGCGCCCTTGAGGAACTGGCGACGATCAATGGATGCAGTCATTCGTCCCTCCTCAGTTGACGTAGAACTCGGGCGACTGGAGCACCATGCACATGGTGGCGGCGGCACGGGGGTAGTCCCAGGTGCCGGATGCGGCGTACGCACGCACCGCCGACAACGTCTGGCTCGACACGTCGTACAGGCCGGCCAGCTTCAGGGCGAGGTCGCCGCCGGTGGCGCTCGTGCCTTGCGCGAAAAGGCGTCGCACCGTCGGCAACTGCAGGTTGGCGGGAACGTCGGGCGCGCCACTGTCGGAGAACGTGATCCATTGCACGGGCCCCGACCAGTTGACGAGCGTGCCCGCGTGCAGCCACGCCGGGCCGGACGGCCAGCCGCTGACGTTCGGCGGCATGAACGGGTGCTGGCGCAGGTTGGTGAGCACCCACCACAGCGAGAGGTGCGAGAACTCGCTCACCCCGAGCACGCGTGCAGTCGACACGACCAACTCCACCGGTGACTTCACACGCGAACGGATGGCGGCGTCGGAGACGAACTCGGGTCGGCGGGCAATGGCGGCCACCACCGCGCCGATGTCGCCCGTGCTCCCCCACACCGTGGCCAGCGCATCAAGGGCAGCGGCGCTGGGCTCGAGGCCGACGAGCTCGACGTACAGCCGGTGCGGGATGAAGTGCTTGAAGCTCGGGTGCGCGGCGACCGCGTCGATCACGTCGCTCACCCCCGCCGGGCCGCGCGCACTGCCGAGGAACGTCTTGGCGCCCGCGTCCCACGAGCTCGCCTGCAACGTCATCTGCCGCGTCGACCAGTCGACGACGTAACCGGTGAGGGCGCGGGCGATCTCCTGCACGTCGGTCTGGGTGTAGTTGGCCGTGCTCGTGCGCGGGTCGGTGACACCGAGCGAGAACAGCTCCATCAGCTCGCGGGCCAAGTTCTGGTTGGGATGCGGCGGCGCCGAGCCGATGCCCGACAGGTACCACTGCATCCCGAACGACCGCACCACGGTGGACAGCAGGTCCTTATAGGTGCGGCCCGGCCACGACCGCAGCGTGTTGAGGTGGGTCTCCATCTCGGCCGGGCCGATGACCTCGCCCCATGCGATGACGAGGATCCCCTGCAGGATCCACGCGACGCGCTCACGCACCTGCGGGTAGCTGGTCGCCATCAGCTCCACCTGCCGGGTGGCGTCGGTCATGGCCGCGTCGTTGACGGTGCCGCCGGGCCACTGCCAGTTCGTCGTGGGCGTCGGCCTCGAGAGGAGGTCGTCGATCGCCGCCCGGGCGCCGCCGCGCGCGACGCCGGTCGTGACGTCGTCAGGGCCGGGGCCGAACCCGAGTCTCCGCCAGACGTGCGCGACCTGGGCCTCGGTGGATGCCACCGGTCTGGTCCTCCTGGCCTGCGCCGCCCCCCCAATTTCTGGCCGACCTTCGCCCGGGCGTCGAACAAATGGTACAGGTAGACACGATCTATCGTCAGGTATAGCCAAAACCCCGGGCTCTCGGGGTACCCCGAGGGTCGGCTCGGGGTCATACCCGATACCCGCGGGCAGACGTCGGCCTCATGCTGCGAGCCATGTCCGTCATCGAGATAGAAGGTCTGTGCAAGGAGTACCGGCGCAGGCGTGGGGGGCGAGTGCGTGCCGTTGACGGCATGGAGCTCTCGGTGCCCGCGGGCGGTGTGTACGGCTTCCTCGGCCCGAACGGGTCCGGGAAGACGACCACCATCCGTTGCCTGCTCGGGCTCGCCCGCCCCACCAGCGGCCACTGCCGCCTGCTCGGCGCCGAGGCGCCCG
>JAFATL010000441.1 GCA_019243975.1 Actinomycetota bacterium
GCGACGACATGGCCCGACGGATCGCAGTCGGCTCACCGTCCTGACTAGCTCAGAGGTGCCGGTCCACCGCATAGTTCCGCACGACCCCTAACGAGACTCCTACCCGTGCGTCGCACGGACCTTCGTACCGACGACGAGCGAGGATGCGGGGTCCTAAGGGTCAAGGCGGCCAAGGGTGCTACACGAATTACGTGCCGATGGTCGGCGCGGTGAGTGCGAGCGGGCTCAGTTCGCCGTGCAGGAGTAGTCGGAGTAGTCGGGGAGCCAAAGGAGCCCGTAAGCGACGTCGCTGGGCTTGCCGCCGACCGGGAACACCATCTCCGCAAAGTTGAAGGCGGCGTGGATGACGGAGGTCCCGTCTGCACTCACCAGGTCCATGTGCAGCGGCGTCCTGATTCCGCCGCCCACCACCGGGTCGACCGGGATCCATGCGTCCCACGTGACTACGCCCGTCCCGGTGTACGAGGGAGCCGTTCCGGCCCCATCGGGCACAACCGAGACCACGACGCTCTGCGTCCCCGACCAGTGGGCCTTGCCAGCGCCGGTCCCATTGACGTGCTCTGTCCCATTGCCGTCGAAGTACAAGAGTCCGTTCGTTCCGAAGCATGATTGAACGGAGGGCGGTGCATAGAACAGGTTGATGCCTCCCCCGGCCCCCGCAAGTCCGGTGCTCGCTCCTGCGACGCCTGGGGCGATCGTGCTCATCGTCAATGACGCGATGGCTACGGCGAGCGAACTCCAAGTCATCTTCTTGAGCACGCGTCCCTCCGTTTGCCCTCGGCTTCCGTCTTCGCTCCCATCGGCCCGGCCGAGCTTGAACTGAGAGGCCAAGTCGTATTGACGCCCCGAGGGCCATCCTTGAGGTGCCGACATAGCTCGGGTTGCGCTCTCGTAATTCGGCGGGATGTCTTCGGAGATCTGCGTACCCTCGCTGCATGCCGGACGCCGCCACGCTTGGTCTCTTCGCCCTTGCCGCGCTGGCGTTGTTGCTCATCCCGGGGCCGGCGGTGCTGTTCATCGTGGCGCGCAGTGTGGAGCACGGGCGGCGAGGTGGGCTGGTGTCGGTGCTCGGCATCCACACGGGCACGTTGGTGCACGTGGCGGCGGCGGCCGTCGGGCTGTCGGCCATCCTCGTGCGGTCGGCAGCGCTCTTCACGACCGTGAAGTTGGTTGGCGCCGCCTACCTGATCGCCCTCGGCGTCCGTCGCCTGGTGCGGCCGGCGCGTTCATCCGAGGAGACCACGACCTCAGATAGTGCACTCCGGCGGGTGTACTGGCAGGGCGTCGTCGTCAATGTCCTCAACCCCAAGACGGCGCTGTTCTTCTTCGCCTTCCTTCCTCAGTTCGTGCACCCGGAACGGGGGCACGTCGGACTGCAGGTGCTCGTGCTGGGCGCCACCTTCGTGGTCCTCGGCGCGATGTCGGACAGCACGTACGCGCTGCTGGCAGGAACGATCGGCGTGCGCATCTTCCGCCGCCCGTCGGCGGTCCTGATGCGTGAACGGATGTCGGGCGGCGTGTACGTGGCGTTGGGGCTCGCTACGGCGTTGGGCGCTCACACGCCCCGGCGCCGGGCTGCCTGAACCTGCGGCGAATCGGCAACCGGCGGTACCGTGCCGCCATGACCGAACCGGTGAGCTCCACTGTCGAAGACGGCGTGGCCGTCATCCGTCTCGACGACGGAAAGATGAACGCCATCAGCCACGCCGTGATCGAGCAGCTCCACGCGGCCCTCGACAAGGCCGAGGGTGATGCCACGGCCGTCTGCATCGTGGGGAACGGCCGGGCGCTGTCCGCCGGGTTCGATCTGTCGGTGATGACCGGCGGCAACGTCGAGGGCGTGCGCGGCCTCGTGAGCGAGGGGGCCAAACTGATCATGCGCCTCTACGGTCATCCCCAGCCCACCGTTGTCGCTGTCACCGGGCATGCCCTGGCCGCCGGCGCCCTGGTCGTGCTGGCCTGCGACACGCGCATTGCCGCCGATCGCCAGTCGAAGATCGGCCTCAACGAGGTGGCCATCGGCATGGCGCTCCCGCAGTTCGCGGTGGAGCTGTCTCGCGAGCGGCTGTCGAAGCGATTCGCCACCCGGGCCACCGTGCAGGCGGAGATCTTCGACCCGGCCGGCGCCCAGGCCGCTGGCTACGTCGACCAGGTCGTACCCGAGGCCGAGTGCGAGACCGCCGCCATCGCCGAGGCGCGCCGGTTGGGCCAGTTCTCCACCGGCGCCTACGCGACCACCAAGCGGCTGCTGCGGCAGGCGACCATCGATGCCGTGCTCGCGAACCTCGACGCGGACATGACTGCCATACTGGGTCCCGCCGGCTGACGAGGCGTCAGGTCGCGTTCAAACGGGAGCGCGTATCCTGGAACTGATGTCTGGGGGCCGGAGTATTTCCACGACCGTTGGACTCGCGACATTGGACGCCCGGGGCGTCATCCTGTCGAGCAACGCCGGCTTCCG
>JAFATL010000473.1 GCA_019243975.1 Actinomycetota bacterium
ACCAGAAGCAGTTCAACCGCTTCGCGTCCAAGGACGACGTGTCCGCGTTCCGCAAGCACGTGAGCCAGATCACCCACGGGGGCGACGCCCACATCGTGTGCGACATGCTGCGCGGCCCCGTCTTCCCCGCCGGTCTCGCCGTTGCCGCCCGCATGGGTGTGAACACCAGCGCCGGTTGGCAGCTCAGCCAGGTCGTCCAATACAACACGACCGTGATGTCGGTGAAGCAGGTCACCCTCGACCACACGCACTACGACACCATCGAGGGGTGCCACGAGGCCACCGAGCTCTACGGCAAGGTCTTCAAGCCGACCGTGCACAAGGAGATCTATCCCTTCGAGGACCTGCCGCGCTGCTTCGAGGAGATGCACCAGAACATCCAGACGGGCATCCCGATCATCCGCATCACCGACGACCTGCCCGACAGCGTGAAGGGGATCATCTAGTGGGCGCCGGCCACGATCATTCGCACGGGAGCAGCGGCAAGCTCACCGACATCGACCACGTGGGCATCGCCGTGCGCGACCTCGACGCCACGGTCGCTTGGTATGAGCAGATGTTCGGCGCCACCGTCGCGCATCGCGAGCGCATCGAGAGCGACGGCGTCGACGAGGCGCTGATCAAGGTGGCCGACTCGTACATCCAGCTCCTCACGCCCTACACGGACACGTCTCCGCTGGCCAAGTACATGGAGAAGAACGGCGAGGGCATCCACCACGTGGGCTACCGCGTCGCCAACTGCGACGAGGTGCTCGAGCACGTCAAGTCGGAAGGCGCGCGCGTCGTCGACGAGCATCCCCGCACGGGCAGCCGGGGTACCACCGTCGCCTTCCTGCACCCCAAGACCGCCCAGGGCACCCTGATCGAGCTGGTCGAGGAGTAACCCTGGCCTGGGACTGCCCCGGGTTCGTCGACCACCACGCCCACCTGCTGCGGGTGGCCGCCGGTGAGCTGCCGCCGTATGGCGAGCCGGGCGACCTGTCGAAGGTCGCCGCCTTCCACCGCAGCGTCTCCGTGCGCGGCATCACGCCCATGGACGTGGAGATGCCGCTCCAGCCGCAGCAGGATCTGCCTGGCGCGCTGTACAAGGGGCTGCGGGAGGCCAACCGCCTGGGCCTCGTGCAGGTCACGGAAGCGGGCATGACCGACTGGGCGTACTTCGACGCGTTGCGCGTGCTGCGCGACCGCGGCGACCTGCCCGTGCGCTTCCGCGTCTTCGTGGCCAGCGGCCTGGCCGACCCCAAGAAGCTGGAGCACGAGGGCGACGAGCGTCTCGAGATCGAGGGCGTGAAGTTCTACGCCGACGGCTGGCTGGGGCCGCGCACGTGCGCCCTGTGCGCGCCGTTCACCGACAGCGACGACGGCGACGACGGCATCCTGTTCCTCGACGCGTTGACGCTGTCTCGCCGAGCCGAACCGTTCGCCTCGCGCGGCTGGAAGATCGCCACTCACGCGATCGGCGACCGTGCCATCGAGGCGGTGCTCGACGCCTACGAGAACGTCTACGGCGCCGAGTGCGCGGCCGCCGCGCCGCGCATCGAGCACGCCCAGGTGTTGGCGCCCCACCTGATGGAGCGCATGGCCCACCTCGGTGTGGTGGCGTGCATCCAACCCGGCTTCGCCCACTCCGACGCCGCGTCGGCCCGGGCCGGGCTGGGACCGGCGCGCATGGAGCACGCATACCAGTGGGATCAGCTGCTCGACGCCGGCGTGCGTGTGATCACGGGCTCCGACTACCCGATCGAGGCGCTGTCGCCGCTCGACGGGCTGCAGAAGCTGGCCGACCAGCTCGACCTCGACACCGCCCTGGCGCTCATGACCGACGCCGCGTGCGGCACCACCGTGCTGTCGGCGGATCCCCACGACGCCCCGTTCCACGAGATCGAGGTAGAGGAGACGCTGCCCGCATGACGTACTCGATCGTCGCTCGCGATCCCTCCACCGGCGAGCTCGGCGTCGCCGTGCAGTCGCACTACTTCGCCACCGGCTCGGTCGTGACGTGGGCCGAGCCGGGAGTGGGCGCCGTCGCCACCCAGGCCATGGCCGAGATCAGCTACGGCCCGCTCGGCCTCGACCTCATGCGGGCCGGCAAGTCGGCGCCCGACGCGCTGCGGGCGTTGCTCGCGGCAGACGACGCGTCGGCAACGCGTCAAGTGGCGATGGTCGACGCCAGCGGGCGAGTGGCGACGCACACCGGCGACAAGTGCATTGCCGACGCCGGCCACCTCACCGGGGACGGCTGGTCCGTGCAGGCCAACATGATGCGCCGCGACACGGTGTGGGCGGCCATGGCCACGGCTTACGAGGCGGCCGAAGGCGACCTGGCCGATCGCCTGCTGGCGGCGCTCGACGCGGCCGAAGCCGAGGGCGGTGACATCCGCGGAAAGCAGTCGGCCAGCCTCCTCATCGTTCCCGCCACCGGGGCGCGATGGGACACCACCATCGACGTGCGCGTCGACGACCACCCCGAGCCGTTGCCGGAGCTGCGCCGTCTCGTCGCCATGCGCAAGGCGTACCTGTCGGCGCAGGACGGCCCGGCCATGGGGGACAACCCCGAGCTGGCGTTCTGGATGGGCATGGCCCTTGGCATCGGCGGCCAGGTCGACGAGGCCATGCCACTGCTGCGCAAGGCCTACGCGGCGGACGAGGGCTGGGCGGAGCTCCTCCGTCGCCTCCCCGTCGCCGGGCTCTTCCCCGACGATCCCGATCTCCTCGACCGACTTACCCGCTGAGCAGGCGTCGGCGTCGAGGGCAAGGATGCGGGGATGAGCGAGCCCACTGGAGAAGGCCGGCGCCGCGCCTTCGATACTGCCCTTCGGATCCACATCGCCAACGTGTTCAAGGTCGAGTCACACGTGTCGCTCTCGTTGCCCGCGCTGGTCGTGGCTCTGGGCGGGGCGACAGCGATCGTCTACGTCGCCGTCCGCTACAGCGGCCCGCCCTCTCACAAAGCACTCGAAGCGCCCGAATCGACGGACGCAACCCCGATAGCTCAATTGCGACCGTAACCAGCCGATCTCTCATGCGTTGCACCTCGAGGGGCAGCGGAGGGAGACGTCGTGCGGGGCTCAACGGGGGGCTGGGCTTTCAGTGGTGCCGTCGCGGCACTGCTACTGGGCGCCCTCGGGTTCCTTGCCGGTCAGGCGCACGGTGATGCGGACGCGCGGACCCGCCTGGCGCGCGAGACGCGAACCTTGCGGGCCGATACCGCGGCGTTGCGAGATCGAATGTCGCTCGTCGAGTCGCGACAGGCAGGAGAAGCCGATACCTCCACGATCTCGAAGACGGTGCTCCGATCCGTGTTCACCGTCGACACCGACAAGGGGCTGGGTACCGCCTTTGTGATCTCGTCGTCGGCCGGGAAGTCGAACCTGCTGACCGACTTCCACGTCGTCGCCGATGTCTGGAACGCCGGCCAGCACCAGGTGACCTTGCGCCAAGAAGGGCGCCCCCAGCTCACGGGAACCATCACCAAGGTGGACACCTCCGCCGACCTGGCCCTGATCCAGGCCGAGAGCGCGTTGCCCGCGCTGACGCGGGCCTCTGCCTCACCCGTGGTCGGTGACCCCGTCGTGGTGGTCGGGTCGCCGCTCGGCCTCGACGGCACGGTGTCGACCGGCATCGTGTCGGCGCTCCGCGACGCCTTCCTGCAGTTCTCGGCGCCGGTCAGCCCCGGCAGCAGTGGCGGGCCCGTCGTCGACCGTACCGGTCACGTCCTCGGCATCGCGCGTGCCAAAGAGGTCGGCACCGGTGCGGAGGGTCTCTCGTTTGCAACACCGATCGCGGTGGCGTGCGCCACCTTGTCCGCGTGCTGAGCACGCACGAAAGAGGGAACACATGGGTGTCGCCATCGAGCAGCTTCCGCCGGTTGATGCCGAGCACGCAGGCGTCACGTCGGCAGCACCCGCCGTCTCCGACGCCGTGCGCGCGGCCGTCGTCGCGCGATTGCCATGGGTGATGCTCGCCGTGGTCGTGTGTCTCAGCCTCGCCGTCGGCGGCCTCGTGCCCCAGGCGAAGCTCGGCCACGCGCGTTCCCAGCTCAGCCGGACCCGACGCGAGCTCGCGTCGACCAAGGCCGCGCTGGCGACGAGGACGAAGGAGCGCGACGCCGCCAAGACGGAGCTTTCGAGTGCCAAGTCGAACCTCAATGACGCGCAACAGAGCCTCAACTTCCAGGGGTCGCAGCTGGGGACGTTGAAGGCGTGCCTGGGGGCTATCAGAGACTTCGGGATCGCCTACGACAGCGGGGATGCCGCTGGTCAGGAGGCCGCTCGCAAGACGTTGATCACCGCGTGCCGGGAGGCCGATCGGCTGCTGTGAGAGGCTCGCCGCGTGCGAGTGCACCTCGTCGACGGCACGTACGAGCTGTTCCGTCACCACTACGGCCTGCCCGCCGAGTCGCGCGACTCGGTGACGGCGGCGACGCGCGGCGTGGTGGCGACGGTGCTCGGCATGCTCGCCGACGGGGCCACCCACCTTGGTGTCGCCACCGATCACGTCGTCGAGTCGTTCCGCAACGGGATGTGGCCCGGGTACAAGACGTCGGCCGGCATGCCGCGCGAGCTGCTCGTGCAGTTCCCCCTCGTGGAGGAAGCGTTGATCGCCCTCGGCGTGTGCGTGTGGCCGATGGTCGACCTGGAGGCCGACGACGCGCTGGCATCAGCGGCGGCAGTGGCGGCCGACGACAAGGCGGTCGACCAGGTCGCCATCTGGACCCCCGACAAGGACCTGGGCCAGTGCGTCACTGACAACCGCGTGGTGCAGGTCGACCGGCGCAGCGGCAAGGTCATCGACGCCGCGGGGGTTGAGGAGAAGTTCGGTGTGCCACCTGCGTCGATTCCCGACTACCTGGCTCTGGTCGGCGACAGCGCCGACGGCTATCCGGGGCTGCAGGGCTGGGGCGCCAAGTCGTCCGCGGCCGTGCTGCGCCGCTACGGCCGCATCGAGGACATCCCCGACGACGTGGCCGAGTGGGACGGCGTCAACGTCCGGGGCGCGGGCACGCTGGCGGCAACACTGGCCGCCGAGCGCAAGAACGCCTTGCTCTTCAAGGACCTGGCCACCCTGCGGGTGGAGCGGGCCTTGCTCCCCGACGTCGACCACCTGCGCTGGAAGGGCATCAAGCCCGAGTTCCCCGACGTGTGCAAGCGCATCGACGCCGCCGGCCTCCTCGACCGCGCCACCGCTCTCAGCGCCAAGCTCTAGCCCCAGCTCGCCGGCACCCTGAGGGCGGCCGCGAGGAGTTCGAGATAGTGCGAGCGGGGCACGTCGATGGCGCCCAACGTCTCGAGGTGGGACGTGCGCCACTGCACGTCCAGGAGGACGGCGCCGATGGCGCGCAGGCGTTCCACCAACGCGACCAGGGCCGCCTTTGACGCGTCGGTGCGGCGGTGGAACATCGACTCGCCCGCGAACAGGCCGTTGATGTGCACGCCGTAGAGGCCGCCGGCCAGTTCGCCGTCATCGACCGACCACGCCTCGACGCTGTGCGCCCATCCCAGCTCGTGCAGCCGGGTGTAGGCGGCGAGGATGTCGTCGGTGATCCAGCCGTGGGGACGGGCGGGGTCGGCGCACGCTTCGACGACCCGGGCGAAGGCGGTGTCGAACCGGATCTCGTAGCGAGAACACGAGCGGCGCAGCGAGCGGCTCACCCGCAGCCCGTCGAGCGGCAACACGGCCCGGGGGTCGGGCGACCACCACCCCATCACGCTGCCGATCGGCATGGGGAACATCCCGGCCCGGTAGGCGGCCAGCAAGGTGCCCGGCTCGAGGTCCGCGCCGGTGCCCACGATGCCGTCGCTGTCGGCCACGTCGGCGGGCGGCATCACCCAGAACGACGGCGGCGGCTCGATAGGCACGCTTCAATCTGGCACCGGTAGCCTGCATCCAATGGACCACCCGATGACCGAGCGCCTGGCCGAGCTCAAGGACCGCAAGGAGCAGGCGCTCCACGCCGGCTCGCAGGCCGCCGTCCAAAAGCAGCACGACAAGGGCAAGATGACCGCCCGCGAGCGGGTGGAGTACCTGCTCGACGAGGGCTCCTTCCAGGAGCTCGACATGCTCGCCCGCAACCGGTCGCAGGCGCTGGCCGACAAGCGGCCCTACACCGACGGCGTCATCACCGGTTTCGGCACGGTCGACGGCCGCAAGGTGTGCGTGTTCAGCCAGGACTTCACTGTGTTCGGCGGCTCGCTGGGCGAGGTGTTCGCCGAGAAGGTGCACAAGGTCATGGACCTGGCCGCCTCCGTCGGCGTGCCCCTCATCGGCCTCAACGACGGCGCCGGCGCCCGCATCCAGGAGGGCGTGGTCTCGCTGGCCGAGTACGGCGAGATCTTCCACCGCAACGTGCTCGCCTCGGGCGTGATCCCCCAGATCAGCGTGATCATGGGCCCGTGCGCCGGCGGCGCCGTGTACAGCCCGGCCATGACCGACTTCATCTTCATGGTGCGCGACTCCAGCTACATGGCGATCACCGGCCCCGACGTGGTCAAGACGGTGACGGGCGAAGACGTCACCATCGAGCAGCTCGGCGGCGCCATGACGCACTCGACCAAGTCGGGGGTGTGCACCTTCCTCGCCGCCGACGAGAAGGCCTGCCTCGACGAGGTGCGCTTCCTGCTGTCGTTCCTGCCGTCGAACAACCTCGAGGAGCCGCCCTACCTCGAGCCCACCGACGATCCCGACCGGGGCACGCCCGAGCTGGTCGACCTCATGCCGCCCAGCTCCAACCAGCCGTACGACATGAAGAAGGTCATCGAGTCGGTCGTCGACGACGGCGAGTTCTTCGAGTACGCGCCGCTGTGGGCGCAGAACCTGGTGTGTGGCTTCGCCCGCGTCAACGGCACGGCCGTCGGCGTCGTCGGCAACCAGCCCCAGGTGCTGGCGGGCGTGCTCGACATCGAGTCGTCCGAGAAGGGCGCCCGCTTCGTGCGCACGTGCGACGCGTTCAACGTGCCGCTGGTGACCTTCGTCGACGTGCCCGGGTTCCTGCCCGGCACCGACCAGGAGTACGGCGGCATCATCCGGCACGGCGCCAAGCTGCTCTACGCCTACTGCGAGGCCACCGTGCCCCGCGTGCAGATCATCACGCGCAAGGCCTACGGCGGCGCCTACGTCGTCATGAACTCCAAGTCGATCGGGTGCGACCTCGCCTACGCGTGGCCCTCGGCCGAGTTCGCGGTGATGGGCCCGGCCGGTGCGGTCGAGATCCTGTACCGCCGCGACATCGAGGCGGCCGCCGACCCGGTGGCGAAGAAGGCGGAGTTGCTCGACGAGTACAACGAGACCTTCGTGCACCCCTACGACGCGGCCGAGCGCGGGTACATCGACGACGTCATCGATCCGGCCGACACCAGGCGGGTGCTGGTGCGCAGCCTCGACCTCCTCAAGTCGAAGCGTGAGGAACTGCCCAAGCGGAAGCATGGCAACGTCCCCCTCTGATCCGTCGCCCGAGGAGTTGGCGGCGATCGTGGCGGCCGTCGAGATGGCGTGGCCCCGCCCGGTCGTCGCCGTCGGCAACGACGCCTCCGCCCCGCCTGCGTGGCGCTTCTCCGGCCGCTGGTGGGTGGCGCCGGTAGCGGCGCGCCGCGCCCGTCCATTCTCGTGGTGAACGGCCACGGGCGGGGATGGGGACCCCGCCTCGTGGAGGAGGCCGGGGAAGGGGCCCCGGCCGGGAAATGAGCACAGAACTCACGACCGTTAGCGACGACGGGGCGGTGTTCCATGACGG
>JAFATL010000534.1 GCA_019243975.1 Actinomycetota bacterium
CGTCGTTGCCCGGGGAGTGGCGCGCGCGTTGGCCAACCCGTGGGCTCTCGGCGCGCCCGCGTACCGCCGCACGTCGACGGGCGGCGCCGTCGACACCGTGTACCTCGGTGCCTTCCGACGTTCGGAGGTCTTGGCGGTCGGTGGGTACGACGTGCGTCTCGACGCCAACGAAGACTTCGACTTGGCGCAGCGCCTCCGCGACCGCGGTCTGGTCGTGTGGCTCGAGGCTGAACTGGTCGTGCCGTACGAGGCGCGCACGTCGATCGGCGCCGTGTGGCAGCAGTACCTCGCCTTTGGCCGCTCGAAGATGCGGTTCTGGCGGGTGACCGGTCGGCGACCCAATGGCCGGCAGGTGTTGGCGTTGACGGCCGCCGGCGCCGGGGTGGCGGCCGCGGTCATCTGGGTGCGCGACGTCGAGCGCGCCGCCGTCGTGGTGCTGGGCGGGCTGGCGGCCGCCGCCGCCGTCGATCACCTGGCCGATCCAAGCGAGCGGAGCCCAGCGGTGCGGGCTGCCACCATCGCAGCCAACGGCGCGGCCATCGGCGCCTGGCTCTCAGGTGTCCTCGTCGAAGCGGTGCGCTCGGAGCGGGTCTAGCCGACCTGCATGAGGCGGCGGGCCCAACCTGCCCACGCGTCGGCGACGTAGCTGCGGCGGATCTCCTCGATGCCTGCCGCGCGCAGCTGGGCTTGGCGCGCCGTGTCCGCGAGCAACTCGACGATCCGGGGGCCGAGGTCGTCCTCCCGGCTGGCCACCTCGGCGGGGAAGCCAGGGCGGAGCCCGGCCAGCGCCTGCGGCGTGACGACCTGCGGCAAGCCCAGCGCGGCCGCCTCCAACACCTTGTTCTGAATCCCGGACGTACGGGCCAGGGGAGCGACGGCGATGCGCGCCTCGGGCGTCACCGATGCGATGTCTTCGAAGTCGGGCATGAGCGTCCAGCCCCGGCGCTCCACCAGCTCGGTGACGCGCGGAGTGGGACGGCGCCCGGCGATGAGCGCGGTCGCCTTGGGTCGATGGGTAAGCACGTAGGGCCACGCGTCGGCCAAGCGTTCGACGGCCTCGACGTTGGGTGGGTACTCGAGGGAGCCCACGAAGAGCACGTCGTGGGTCGGGGGCACGGGAGTGTGGCCGGGCGCGAGGGCGGTCACGTTCGGTACCCACTCGGCCGACAGCGACTCGGCGTCGGCCCACCCAGCGGCGGTGCGCACGATGGTGTTACCGGGGGCGGCGGCCGCATCGGGTGAGCCCACGTCGGCTCGGCGGCGGGCGCTGGCGCGCATGCGCACCTCGAGACGGACGCGGTCGCGCGTGGGGATGCTCGACGCGTCGACGAAGTCGAGCACGACGCGGGGCGCGCCGGCCGCCACGGCGGCGGAGAACGCCCGAGTGGTGACGGCCACCACGACCTGTGGTTCGAGCCGCGTGAGGTGGCGCCGCAACGAGATGTCGGACCAGGCCAGGCGCTCGGGCACGGTGCGGCCCAGCACGCCGGGTCCCGAGCGCAGCTGGGCGCGCCGGTATGACAGCAGCTCGACGATCCCGACGTCAGCGCCGGCCGCGTCGAAGATCGACCGCCAACTCTCGACGCGCCGCCCTTCGCCGAGGCTGGCGCCGCCGAGGGCAAGGACGACGACGCGTGGCTGCGCCCGATCGTTCAGACGATCTCCAGCATGCGCTCCAGGGCGACGCGGGCCCACTGGGCCGTGTCGGCGTCGACGGTGATCCGATTGCGTACCTCGCCGTCGACGAGACCCTCGAGCACCCAGGCCAGGTGGGCATCGTCGATGCGGAACATCGTCGAGCACGGGCAGATGAGCGGGTCGAGCGAGAACACGGTCTTGTCGGGATGCTCGGCGGCCAGGCGCTGGACGAGGTGGATCTCGGTGCCGATCGCCAGGCTGGTGCCGGGAGGGGCTGCGTCGACGGCCTTGATGATGTAGTCGGTCGACCCCACCTGATCCGCCAGCGCCACCACATCATGTGCGCACTCGGGGTGGACGACGACCTGAACGCCGGGCTGCTCACGGCGGGCCGCCTCCACGTGCTCGACCTTGAAGCGCTGGTGCACCGAGCAGTGGCCCTTCCACAACAGGAAGGTGGACTCCTTGACCTGGCGCTCGTCGAGCCCGCCCAACTCGAGGCGCGGGTTCCACACCTTCATGTCGGCGTCGGTGTAGCCGAGCTGGTAGCCGGTGTTGCGGCCGAGGTGCTGGTCGGGGAAGAACAGCAGCTTGTCGCCCCGGCTCAGGGCCCAGGTGATCACGGCGCGTGCGTTCGACGACGTGCACACGGCGCCGCCGTGGCGGCCGACGAAGGCCTTGAGGGCGGCCGACGAGTTCATGTAGGTGATCGGCACCACGCGGTCGATGTCGGTGACCTGCGCCACCGCCTCCCACGCCTCCTCGACGGAGTCGATGTCGGCCATGTCGGCCATCGAGCAACCGGCGTTGAGGTCGGGCAGCAGTACCTGCTGGTGGTCGGCGGTGAGGATGTCGGCCGACTCGGCCATGAAATGGACGCCGCAGAACACGACGTACTCGGCCTCGTGGTTGTCAGCCGCCAGGCGCGACAGCCCGAACGAGTCGCCCCGGTGGTCGGCCCACCGCATGACCTCCTCGCGCTGGTAGTGATGGCCGAGGATGACCACCCGCGAACCCAACGTCGCCTTGGCGCGTTCGATGCGCGAGGCCAGGTCTTCGGGCGTGGCCGATGAATAGGTGTCCGGAAGCGGTGTCTGAAGCCGGAGCATTGAATCTGACCCCCTGAGGGAACGCTCCGAACTTCGGCCGGCGGGGACAGCCTGGTCGCCCATCCGCGGGGTTGTCGGCCTCGGAGCAGTATGTGAACCGGGATACCAGGCCCGGCACTTGTTCCAAGTCTAGGGCGAGCGTCGCTATTCCGGCGAACGCCTCGCTCCCGAACCCCGTGCTCCCACGAGAACGGAGGCGAAGCACACGGCGCCGTAGACCAGGACCGTCCCCCAGAACAAGGGGTCGGTGTGGCGGTGAAGATACCGCTCGAACCCCACCCCCAGGGCTACCCCCAGCGGCACGGTGACGACGGCCTGCAGACGGTGCCGGTACCCGATGACGTGCAGGTGCTCGAGCACGAACTCGGCCACGCCGGGAAGCGGCAGGGCAATCAGAAGGAAGGGGTCGAGTGACTTCGGCCACCTTGCCCCGGCCAACGCCAACCCCATGGC
>JAFATL010000674.1 GCA_019243975.1 Actinomycetota bacterium
CCGCGGCCTTTACAAGGACCCTGACCGCTACATCGAGACGTATTGGAGCCGCTGGCCCGACGTATGGGTGCACGGCGACTGGGCGTCGATCGACGAGGACGGCGAGTGGTTCCTGCACGGCCGCAGCGACGACACGATCAAGCTGGCGGGCAAGCGCCTCGGGCCGGCGGAGGTCGAGTCGGCCGCCGTCAGCCACCCGTTCGTGATCGAGGCTGCCGCCGTCGGCATCCCCGACGAGGTCAAGGGCGAGGTGCTGTGGGTGTACGTCGTGGCGGCGCCCGACCCCCCTGCTGACCTCCCCCAGCAGGTGGCGGCGGTGGTCGCGGACCGGCTCGGAAAGTCGTTCAAACCGTCTGCTGTGAAGATCACCACGGCGTTGCCCAAAACCCGCAATGCCAAGGTGTTGCGGCGGGCCGTGCGGGCCGTCGCCCTCGATCGCGACCCGGGGGACTTGTCGTCGCTCGAAGACCCGAGCACCATCGAGGCGGTGAGGAGCGCAACGTGATCCGATCGGGAGCCCTTGAGCTGCAGGGGCGCCGCGTGATGCTGCGGCCTTTGGTGACCTCCGACTTCGAGGAGTGGCGCGAGGTACGGCGCCGCTGTCGTGACTGGTTGGAGAAGTGGGAGCCCCGGCCGCTGCCCGGACATCCCGACGTCACCGAGGACCGGCGGGCCTTCGCCGCCAGCTGTGGAGCTCGGGATCGTGAGCGCCAGCTGGGCACGGGCTACGGCTTCGGCATCTTCGTCGACGATCGCTTCGCGGGTGCCATCAACCTGTCCAGCATCCAGCGGGGCCCGTTCCAGAACGCGTACGTCGGTTACTGGATCGACGAGGCGCAGGCCGGCAACGGTTACGTGCCCGAGGCGGCCGTGGTGGTGCTGCGGTTCGCGTTCGACGAGCTGGCGCTGCACCGCGTGCAGATCGCGATCATCCCCCGCAACAAGGCAAGCCGGCGCGTGGTCGACAAGCTCGCCATCCGCGACGAGGGCACGGCCCTCAACTACCTGGAGATCAACGGCGTGTGGGAAGACCACATCCGCTACGCCATCACCGCCGAGGAGTGGGGAGCGCGGCGCGCCGAGTTCATGAAGGAGTGGATCGACCCCGCCTAGCGCGGGCGACTACGGCGGCGTCAGCCGCTGGAGGGTGGCGCTGTAGTTGCTGTTGAGGGTGACGATCGACGCCTTCACCGTGGCCGTGCTCGTCTCCTTGACGACGATGCGCCGCGACATGTCGAACCACTGGTCGAACTCGAGCGTCCCGGTGGCGGTGCCGCCCAGGTGCATGACCGTGCGCACCACGGCGGCGCTCACGTTCTGCCCGCCCACGCTCACGGTCTCGGTGCGCAGCACGTCGACGACCTCGTGAGCCGACACGACCGGGCTGGCCAGGTCGAACTCGTGGTGCTCGCCCGGCGTCGGGGTCGGCGACAGGTAGAGCTGGGTCGTCGGCGTCTTGAGATCGCGGATGGCGGTCGAGTGGTTGAAGGTCGTCGTGATCATCTGGCCGCCCACCCGGATGCCGGTGACCCCGTACTCGAGCCACTGGTCGATCACGAAGCCCTCGCCGGCAACGGTGAGGATCTGGCGACGCGAATGCTGCCGGCCGTTGACGGCGGGATCGACCGTCAGGGTCGACGTGCTCGGGAACACGGTCTTGCCGAGTCCCCACGCCGCCGAGCCGCTCGTCGTGTAGGTGTACGTGCCCGGCGTGGGCGGCTGCAAGGCGAGCGCCTCGACGTGCGGTGCGCCCGGCGTCGATGCGGCCGGCTTGCCCGCCGCGACGGTCGTGGTGCGCCCGGTGGTCGAGGTCGTGCCCCGCGTCGTGGAGGTGTGGCCCGTCGTCGTGGTGTGGCCGGCCGCCGCTGCCGTGGTGCTCGTGTCGGCGGGCGCGGTGGATGAAGTGGAGGCGTCGGGTGCGACGGTGGTGGACGGACCCGAGGTCGTCGAGGTCGTGCCCTTGGTGGCGGCGAGAGAGGTTGCCGCCTGCGGGCTGACGAGCGCGGTGAGCAGGACCCCCGACACAACCGCGCCGCTGACCGGGCCGATGACGCGGGTGCGCCAGGAGGCAATGGCGTCGGCCACATGGGGGACTCGCCGGACCGCCAAAGCCCAACCTGCGGCCGCGCCGAGCGCCGCCCACGCGCCGGCAAGGAAGAACGCGCCGGCCGCGTCGACATGCACGCGGGCGTGCATGTCTGCGCCGAACGACACGCCGGTGCGGGAGACCGCCATCGCAGCCAGCGCGCTGAGCGCCGCAAAGGTGCCGACGACGCCGGCTGCGGCGCCAGCGGCGGAGTTGCCCGTGCGGGTCGCGTGGCGCGCCGTCAGCCACCCGGTGGCGAGGACGGCAATGGCAACGACGACCGGACCGAGCAACACCAGGGGATGGGCATGGGCGAGATCGCCGGCGCGCAGGGTGCCGGTCACGTGCTGGGCCGTGCCCGCCGCGCCGACGGTCCACCGCAGCGGCGCGCCCAGTGCGAACAGGAGGGAGGCCAGCCCGGTCAGGGGCTGGGCGCCGAGCAGCTTGTGAGCGATCGGTTGGTACGCATGGGGGACCAGCGCGTGGGCGGCCGCCCCGGCAGCGGCGACCAGCACGAGGGTGAGCACGCCGAATCCGGCAAAGGCCGCGCCCACGCCGGAGAAACGGTGTCGCCGACCCGGCATCTGCGGCGGGGCGGGCGAAAGGGTCGCGTCGGGCATCCCCCCTCAACGGCACGAACAGCCGCCACCGAAAGGCCCATTTCCGAAATAGCCGAGCGGGACTAGT
>JAFATL010000687.1 GCA_019243975.1 Actinomycetota bacterium
TCCTGGCGTCGCGACGGCCGACCGGCGGCCCGACGAGTCGGACTGCCGCGAGTGGGGTGCCGCCGCCCCTTCAGGCTCGGTCAACGATCGACGTCCCGGTGTTGCACGGTCGGGCGGTACCCGCGCGCCTCGATGAGGCGGGCGATCTCGTCCGCCAGCACCACCGACCGGTGCTGGCCGCCGGTGCAGCCCACCGCGATGGTCAGGTACGACTTCCCCTCGCGCACGTAGGCGGGGAGGAGCAGACCGAGCAGGTCGTCGAGCTTGTCGAGGAACTGACGGGTCTCGGGCTGTTCGAGCACGTAGGCGCGCACCGGTTCGTCCATACCCGTCAGGGGACGCAGGTCGTCGACCCAATGCGGGTTCGGCAGGAACCGGCAGTCGAGGACGAGGTCGGCGTCGAGCGGTGCGCCGTGCTTGTACCCGAACGACACCACCTGGGTGCGCATCGACACCGCCGGGTCTTCGCGCGAGAACAGGTCGAGCAGTCGGTCGCGTAACTGGTGCACGTTGAAGTCGGTGGTGTCGACCACGACGTCGGCCATGTCACGGATGGGCTGCATCAGCACGCGTTCCTGCGTGATGCTGTCGACGACGCCTTCACCTTCGAGCGGGTGCCGCCGCCTCGTTCCTTCGAACCGCCGCACCAGCACCTCGCGCGAGGCCTCGAGGAACAGCACGCGCACGCGGTCGCCCCCTTTGCGCAAGAGCTCCAACGAATCGGCCAGCTCCTGCACGGCGCCGCCGCCGGCCCGACCGACGACCAGCGCCACCCGCTCGGTCTCCGACCCGGGCCGTCCCACCAACTCGGCCACCTTGCCGATGAGCGCGGGCGGCAGGTGGTCGATGACGAACCACCCGAGGTCTTCGAAGGTACCGCCCGCGGTCGACCACCCCGCACCCGACAACCCGGCGATGATCAGGAACTCACCCATTGGCGTCATCCATTGTCACACCGCACCCACCTTCTGGGCGCGGAGGAAGAGGAGGCGGGGGATGGTGGCGGCGTCGCGGTACTCGGCGGCGCGGGCGAGGAAACCGGGCGGGGGTGCGGGCTCGGCCATGTGGGTGACGAGGAGGCCGGCGGCGACCATGGCGTTGACATAGCGGGACAGAGGCCGGTGGACGAACGGAATGAAGACGTCCTTCTCCACCTCCTCGACCGAGTTGTCTTCGATCAGGTACGGCCCGATGCGCCAGTACTGCTCATCGAGGATCTGGTCGTCGATCCAGCCACTGCCGGGCGTCTGCAACAGCGGGTGGTTGAGGAAGAAGAGGAAGCGCCCACCCGGTTCGAGCACCCGGCCCACCTCGGCCAGTGCCGCGTCGACCTCTTCGATGTGCTCGAACACCAGGCAAGCCACGACAGCGTCGAACGACGCGTCAGCAAACGGCAGGGCCGCCGCGCCGGCTCGGGCGTAGGACGGCCCACCACCCCGACGCGCCGCCTCGGCCACCTGCGCCCACGTGGGGTCGACGCCGACGGCAACGCCCTCGAACAGCCGGGCCAGCTGCCCTTCGCCCGTGCCGACGTCGAGCAGCCGCCGCGCGCCGACGAGGTGCTCCCGCGCCAGCGGCAGGATCTGCTCCTCGTATTCGGGGTCAGCGCCCGCGGTGAACCCTTCCTGCCACCACCCGGCGTGCTCCTCCCACAGGTCGTCGGAGTCCGTCATGCCGGCGCTCCGTCGAGGCGGTACAGCACGAACTTGTTCGAGCCGGCCACGCGCGTGGCGTGGCTGTTGAGGTAGTCCTGCAACGACAACTGGTTCTTCCACTCGTCCATGTCGGTGACCGCGAACCACTTGGCCGACACCGCGCGCGACAGCTGCCGGAAGCGATCGTCGAGGGACGGGATCGGCTTCCCCTGCAGGCGGGTGAGCCGGTCGTCGATGCGCTCGGGCCACGACACACCCGACACGTCGCCGTGGTAGCGGAGGTCGTAGCCGTAGTCGTTCGACAGCATCAACACGCCGTCGCTGTGACCTGCCAACGCGCCGATGCGCTCGTACAGGGCCACGGTCGATCGTGCCGTGCCCCGAGGCACCGGGTGCACCCGCTTCGCCGCCGCGGCCACGAGCACGACGAGGAGCAGCGCGGCCAGGATCGGCGGCGCCACCCGCAATCCCGCAGCCGTGAGGCGCGCCGCCGCGGTCGTGGCTACCATGCCGAGCCCGAGTGACACGATCGGGATGATCGGCAGTTGGTAGTAGTTGTGGGTGGCGATGTGGTACGGCACCGACGCGGCGTAGAGCAGGTAGCCGAGCCACCAGCCCACCACGAGAGCACGCTGTGCCGGGCGCCGAGCGAACGCCACCGACCCGATGAGGGCGATGAGGGCAAGGGGCGCCGACACAACGGTGTCGACCTGCCGCCACCACCCTGACCAGAAGAACCCCGTCACGAACAGGTGTGGAATGAACGTCATGCGGAACTGGCTTTGGAGCTGCCCGCCGGTGGCGACCCCGTAGACGTAGAACGCCAGCGACGGCAGCAAGGCGATGGCGCCGAACACCCACACCTCCCGTTGCAGCAGGACCCGGCGCCAGCCGTGGCGCACGAAGGCCAGTGCTGCGAACACCGCTGCAATAGGGAACACCGACACACCCTTGACAAAGACGGCGATGCCTCCGACGACCGCCGCCGCCAACAGGTCTCGCGTGGACGGCGCTTGATGGTGGCGCACGACGAGCAGCAGCGTCGTGACGGTCAGAGCCACCATCAACGGGTCGGGCTGGAAGCTGCGCCCCGCCTCCACCCCGTACGGGACGAAGAGGAAGAACGCCAAGGCCACGAAGGCGGCGGTCTGGTCGAAGACGCGACGCGTCAACGCGAAGAGCGCCACCCCGCCGGCTAGCCACGCCAACGTCGAGAACAGCCGGCCGTACCACGGCACCTCGTGGCCGGTGAGCACGTAGCCCGCCGCCACCACCCGCTCCATGAGCGGCGGCTCCAGTTGGATGTCGCGCGAGCGGTTGAGCTGCGCGGTGCGCCGCTCCTGCACCGATATCGACGACCGGTCGGCTACATACATGGCCCGGGCCACGATGAGGCCGTGGTACTGCCGGGTGGGATGGAAGCCGAGCGGCGGGTCGGTCAACCCGACCAGCCGCACCGCCAACCCCCCAGCGAGCAGGAGCGCGACGCCAAGCGCCGCGAGACGTCTAGGCGACGCCATGCACCCGTTGGTAAATGGCGCGGGCGACGGTGTTCGGCAGCCACGGCAGCGCCTCCAACTCCTCGAGCGTCGCCTTCTTGACCGCCGTCACGCCGCCGATCTCCTTGAGCAGCCGCTTGCGCCGGGCCGGGCCCAGCCCAGGGATGTCGTCGACGACGCTCTTCGTCATGCGCTTGGCCCGCAGCTGGCGGTGGTAGGTGATGGCGAAGCGATGAGCCTCGTCGCGAATGCGCTGCAGCATGTACAGCGCCTCGGACTGGCGGGCGATGCGGATGGGGTCGGCCTGGCCGGGGACGAACACCTCCTCGAACTGCTTCGCCAGCGCCGCCACCGGGATCTCCGACGCCAGCCCCAGCTCCTCGACCACCTGGATCGCCACCGCCAGCTGACCCTTGCCGCCGTCGACGAGCAGGAGCTGGGGCGGGTAGGCGAACTTCTTGGGCACTCCCCCTTCGCGCCGTTCGGCCAGCAGCGCGGTCAACCGCCGCGTCAGCACTTCCTTCATGGCCGCATAGTCGTCGTTGCCGTCGACCGT
>JAFATL010000012.1 GCA_019243975.1 Actinomycetota bacterium
GTCTGGATGGTGGACGGCAGCACGACACCGCCACCCTCGGCAACCGTGCGGCCGTTGAAGCTCACGATGCCTTGCGTCACCGAGCTTGCCAACCCCAGGGGATTTCCGACCGCGAGGCTGATGGCGCCGACGTGGACCTTGCTCGAATCGGCGAACGTGGCCGGCGGCGGCAACGAGGATCCGTTGAGCTTGATGACGGCGAGGTCGTCCGGCGCGAACGTTCCGACCAGCCCTGCGGGCAGCGTGCGGCCGTCGCCGAGTGTCACCTTGAAGGTCGTCGAGTCCCCGACCACGTGAGCATTGGTGACGACGTCGCCCTGTCCGTCGTAGACCACGCCTGATCCAAGCCCACTGCCGGTCGAGATCTCTACAACCGAAGGCCGCACACGATCGACGACGTGTTCGAACGCGTCCTGCAGCGAAGCCGCCGACCGGTCAACCGTCGCGGCTGTCGTGGCCGCGGGGAGCGACGTCGAGGGGCGGACGTGAGAACACCCGGCCAGAACGATCAGCGCGGCCGCGCAGGCGACAGCCGCTCGTGCAGACGCGGGTCGGCGCTGCTCTTCCGGGTCGAACACGACGGAGTCCATGCGTCGACGGTGACAAAGCCACGCCGGGGCGGCATCACGCGTGTCCGTAGAACCGTCGGCCCACGCGTTCACGGGATCCGACGATCCAGCCTCGGGCGCGACCCTGGATCCGAGTAACGACGCGGAGGCGCTCCTCATGAACAGCCAATTGGCGGCCGGCCTGCACGAGCACCTCGGTCGTACCGCACACCTGTTGGAGGCGCTCGACTCGTTCGCGCAAGTGTCACGGGGAAACCCGTTGGCCGACTCGTTACTCGTGCGGTCCTACGTCGAGCGGTTGCGGGAGGCGCACCGGGACCTCGAGCTCGTCGTAGCCGACATCGACCGAGGCGCTTGCCTCGACTTCTGACTGACCCGCCCGTAACCGAGCGAAGGAACGAGGCCCATGGCTCTCTGCAGACACGTCAACCTGATCAGGCCGGTTACACCGTCCGCGGATGGTTGTGAAGACTGCTTGGCACAAGGCCGCGCCGACTGGGTGCATCTCAGGCTCTGCCTCGAGTGCGGGCACGTCGGCTGTTGCGACAACTCCCCGGGCCGGCATGCGACCAAGCACTTCTTTGCAACCACACATCCGATCATTCGGTCGTTCGAGCCGGGCGAGTTCTGGTGCTGGTGCTACGTCGATCAGCTTGTCTTCGAGCTGCCAGATGTGCCGATGGGGAGACCTCGGTCGTAGACCACATCATCTCGTCGGCAGGGCCCGAGCGTCATGCGGTCGTGAGTCACGTCGATGCGAAGCCGGCGCAGGCGTTCGGGTAGGTCGTAAGGGGCGGCCTACTGCTGGTTGCGGACCGCTTCGACGGAGATTTCGAGCTTCACCTGCTTCCCGACGAGCCAGCCGCCCGCCTCGAGGGCTTGGTTCCACGTGAGGCCGAAGTCCTCCCGGTTGATCTCCGTCACCGCAGACAAGCCGATGCGAACATTCCCCCACGGGTCGACTGCGGCGCCGTCGAACCCGGTCGCCAACGTCACCGGACGGGTCGTGCCCCGCACGGTCAATTCGCCGGTGACGCTCCAGCCGTCCGTGGTTTGTTGGACGCCGGTGGAGCTGAAGTCGATGGTCGGATGGTGCTCGGCATCCAGGAAATCGGGACTACGAAGATGTGCGTCCCGGTCGCTGTTCCGCGTGTCGATGGTGGCCGCCTGGATCGTGGCCCACGCCGACGACTCGAATGGATCCGAGGCAATCTCCACAACACCGTTGAACTCGTTGAAGCGGCCACGCACCTTGGCCAGCCCGAGATGGCGGACGGTGAACTCGACCGTGGAGTGCGCCGGGTCAATCTCGTAGGTTCCGGCGTCGGGGACGACGATCCCTTCGATCGTGCGGACGTTGACGACATCAGTCATTGCTGCTCCTGTCCTGGCCTATCGGCGGCGGTGCTCGCTGGTATCTTCTACGCCGAGCCTGCGCGATGCAGGACCCATGCGACATCCCGCGGCCGCGTAGCAAGCCGGACCCCACGCGACTGCGTGATGCGGCCTTCCCGGCTGGCACGCATCGTGTCGCCACGAAGGAGTGGCGATGAACACGGAGCAGGCGGTGCGCGTCGACGCCGCGGTGGAGCTCTGGCGCCTCGCTGGTCACGACGTGCAAACCGTGCCGGTGTTCGATCCGGTGAGTCCGGCCGACGGCGTTCGCAGCTACGTCGAGGACCACCGTGCTTCCCTCGTGGTCGTCGGGTCGCACGCTCGCTTGGGCATAAAGCGAATCGCGTCCGGAAGCGTCGCGGCAGCCATCGTCCATGGGAGCCCGTCACCCGTGCTCGTCGTCCCCCGACCGGAGGTGTCGCGTGGCAGGTAGATCCGGGCTTCGTGACGAGCACGCGAATCTGACCTTGGAACGGACAGCAGAGGAACCGGAGCTGGGATGGTTCCCCTGGGGTGACGCCGACGGCAGCGGCCACCCGGTGCTACAGGAATTCCAGGACGACCGAACCCTGGGTGAGCGAGTCGCTGACGCCGTCGCTCGCTTCGGCGGATCATGGCCGTTCATCTTCCTGTTCACGGGCCTCATCCTGGGCTGGATGGCACTCAACAGCCTTGTGCTCACGGACTGGCTCCGTCAGCGACCCTTCGATCCGTACCCATACATCGCGCTGAATCTGGTGCTCTCGGCAATCGCCGGCATCCAGGCGCCGATCATCATGATGAGCCAGAACCGGGCCGCCGCTCGCGATGAGGCGCTCGCCCGTCACCACTACGCCGAGACCAAAAAGATGGACCATCTCCTCGACCGGAACACAGAGCTCACCGCCGAGGTCCGTCAGCTGACCGGGCAGATCCACGACCTGACGAGCGAAGTCCGCGCGCAGCTCGTCGGGCCTCAAAGGAGTGATCCCCGGGTTAGGCGAGCCAAGCCCTAGATATCGCGCAGGCGGGGCAGCACGGTTTCGCACACCCGCGCGACGTCGCCCGCCGGATCGGGGCCCATGGGGCCAAAGCTGACGCGGGTGACGCCGAGGGCGGCGAAGCGCTCCATGTTCGACAGGAAGCCGTCGGGGTCGTTGAGCGGATCACCGCCGCGGTTGATGGTGCGTTCGATCGCGCCGAGGTCGCGCCCGACATCGTCGCAGTGGCGGTCGAGGATCTCGAGCTTCCGAGCCACCTCATCGACGTCGTCGCCGGCGATGAGGTTGCACGCGTCGGCATACTGGGCGACGAGGCGAAGGGTCTTGCGTTCGCCGCCGCCCCCGATGAGCACGGTCGGGCGGGGCTGCTGGATGGTCTTCGGTCGGCAGAGGGTCTCGGCGAGTTGGTAGTGGCGGCCCTCGTAGGGGCCGTCGTCATCACTCCACATCTGCTGGCAGATCTGCAGCGTCTCTTCGAGTCGCTCGAACCGCTCGCGGAGCGGTGGAAACGGGACGCCGAGCCCGACATGCTCACGCTCGTACCAAGCCGCGCCGATGCCGAGCATCGCACGGCCCCCCGAGAGGACATCGAGGGTCGCGATGATCTTGGCGAGCAGCCCGGGGTGGCGGTAGGTGACGCCCGTAACGAGGAGTCCGAGCCGCATGCTCTCGGTGACGCCGGCGAGGTAGCCGAGAGTGGTGTAGCCCTCCAGCATCGGGTCCTCGGCCGGGGCCATCCAGTCCATCTGGAAGTAGTGGTCCATCACCGTGAACTGGCTGGCGCCCCCTTCCTCGGCGGCACGCGCAGTAGCCAGCAGCGCGGGCCCGATGGCGTCGGGGCCGCCCGGCACCGTGAAGTTCAGGTTGTGGATCGCGAGGTCCATTGGACTCTTGCTACTCCTCGCCGAGGATACGGGATCATGCAGCCTGAAGACGGCGTCGCGACAACCTGGCGATGCCGCCGCCCCGCTCGTCGGCAAGGGCGTACGCGCTCACCGCGACGGTTATGCCCTCGACGAAGAGCGACGCGAGCCCGAGGGGCTCGAGCCAGTTACCGATGTCGTCGGTAGCAGAAGGCATGCCGACGGTTCGGTTGACGACGTAGCCGGCCAGGGTAAGGCCCGCCAGCAACGCAGCTGCAACCCACGCCGATCGAGAGTCACGGTGGATGAGTGCGCCGGCGGTCCCGACGGCGCCGATGATCAAAGCGATGTAGCCGAGTCCCAGATACGGCGTCTCGTGCAACTTGCTTTGCAAGTCGAGCAGATGGACGAGTGCGACGCCGAGGAGGCCAACGGTGCCAGCGGCGCGGGCTATGACGCGATGGGGCTGAGCGATGACGGGGTTGGTGTCCATGGCTGCGATCGTGACCGGACGACCTGGGAGCGCCCTGGGAAACTCTGAGACAACTCAGCACAATCTCATGCGCGAAGGCATCGAGGACGCTTCGAGCGCGAGTTGCGTGGAAGCTGAAAGCGGGTCAGTCCCTCTCGTCGACCTTGTGGTCGCCCTGCTCGCCGCCAGGGTCGCCGGAGCGCTGTAGGTCGGCCTGGACGGCAGCAACCATCTGCTGACTCAGCGATTCCAAGTTCGCGTCCATCTGAGCAAAAGGCTCGAGGGACTGCGACTCCGTGGCCATCTGCTGACGCAACTGCGCCAGCTTGCGCCATGTCTGATCGCTGAGTTGCACCCGGCGATGCGGCGTCAGCACGAATTGGCGAGCGAAGGCGAAGGTTTGACACGAGTTGCAGTTCTCATTGACCGCAACGGCGGCGTTCGTGGGACGAAAGTCCGTGCCAGAACCCTCGACGATGACGATCTGAACGGCGACGGCGACGGTGCGACACCCAGTGCATGTGGCGTGTGCGTAGGCGATGTTCTGGTTCGCCACCGTGGCGCCGTCATCGACTGCACCGGCCGGGTTGGAGCGGGCGAGGAGCGAGCCGTCGGTCCTGTTGTCCACGCTGACGATGTTGTCGCCGCCGCCCGACCCTCCGGCGCCGCCGTAGGTGCCATCGGCGTGGGCGGCGGTGGCGGTTGCGACAACCGGGCCAACCGCCAATAGCAGCCACGCTGTTGTTACCGCCGTCCAACGACGCATCGCCACACTCCTGATGGGACCGATGAAGCGCCTATTCCCGTACGACTCGCGAACAAACCGGACAGTGTTGGTCTTGGTCGGCGTGGTCGGCGTCGGTCAGTTGGGCGTGGCCTCGCGGACTGCTCGGGTGAGGAAGTCGATCTGGTTCTGCATCCTGAGG
>JAFATL010000058.1 GCA_019243975.1 Actinomycetota bacterium
CAGAACGGCTACCACGACCGCGGCGACCCGTGGCTCGAGCAGCGCTACCAGGGCGACTGACCGCTGGGCGTCAAGGTGGTCGACCGGGCGTCGCCATGGCAGACGGCGACCGTCGTCGACATCCGCACCGAGACCGAGCACGCCAAGTCGTACCGGCTGAGGCCCCAACGGCCGATGCGCCACCGCGCCGGCCAGCACTATGTCGTGAAGCTGACGGCGGAGGACGGCTACAGCGCGTCGCGCTCGTACTCGGTCGCATCGGCGCCGGACGACAGCGGCGAGTTCGAGTTGACGATCGAGCGCCTCGACGACGGCGAAGTCTCCACGTTCCTGCACGACGAACTCCTTGTCGGCGACGAGATCGAGGTGCGCGGCCCCATCGGCGGCTTCTTCGTATGGGACGCCGATTCGCCCGCGCTGCTGATCGGCGGTGGCTCAGGCGTCGTGCCCCTCATGGCGATGCTGCGACTGGCTCGCACCCGCGACCGGTCCGACCTCGTTCGCCTGGTGGTGTCGGCCCGCACGCCGGACGACCTGTACTACGCCAGCGAGATCGTGGGGCCCGAGACCACGGTCGTGTTCACCCGGTCGGCCCCGCCCGATGCGGTGCGCGGCGTGGGTCGCCTGCAGGCCGACGATGTCGCGCACGCCCTCCAGCCGGACGCGACGGTGTACATCTGCGGCTCCGACGCCTTCGCCAACGCCGCCGGCGACCTGTGCATCCAGCTCGGCGTGCCGACGGAACGTATTCGCGTCGAGCGCTTCGGCCCGAGCGGCTAGGCGGCGAGGCGGCTACGCGTTGACGAGGAGCTTGGTGCGGTAGAGGTCGAGCACCATGTCGAGCGCATCGCGCGTCGGTTGGCCGGGCGCGTCGATGAGGTGCTCGGTGAGCACCGAGTGCGGCTTCATCACCGCCTCCGGATTGGCGGCGTCGTCCTCCAACTCGACGGCCACGAACGCGTCGCCCAACTGCTCGCGCAGGAACTGGAAGCGCTCCTCGGGCACGAACGAGTCACTCTTGAACCGAAGGCCGATCACCTTGAGGCCCTCGGCCGCGCACCGGTGCTTCACCACGTCGAGGTCAGCGGGCGAGATGTCGATCGAGTGCTTGTGCTTCTTGGTGAGGCTGATCGGCATCGACGGCTGCGACAGCACCGGGGCGAGCATCCGATCGTCGACCGACATCGCCAGCGCGAACCCGCCGGTGAAGCACATGCCGACGGCGCCGACGCCCGGCCCGCCGCAGCGCTCGTGCTCGGCCGCCGCCAGCGCCCGCAGCCACGACACCACTGGTGACGTCTTGCCCGTCGCGAACACCGCGAACTCGCGGCTGACGCACGCCGGCACCATCGACGAGAGCATGTAGCCGACGCCGCGCGCCTTGCCGTTGCCCATCGGATCGTGCCCGGGCCGGCCGAACAGGTGCGGCAGGACGGCCGTGCAGCCGATGGCGGACACCCGGCGGGCGAACTCCAGCACCTTGGGCGTGATGCCCGGCATCTCGGCGATCACGATGACCGCCGGACCGGTGCCCTGGCGGAAGACGTCGCGCGTCTTGCCGTCGTGGGTGAACGTGGTGCGCTCGAAGTCCTGCAGAGAGTCGTCGGCCATAGAGCGGGAACGTAGCCGCCCTACCCGTTGAGCGCCGCGGCCAGGTCCTTCCATGCCGGCTCGGGGACCGTGGTCAGGTTCTCGCTCAGCACCTGCACGCACACGTGGGACGCGCCGGCGTCGAAGTGGGCCTGCACCCGCTGGCGCACGTCGTCCACCGTGCCGCTCACGACGATGGCATCGACCAGCCGCTCGCTGCCGCCGTCGGCCACGTCGTCGTCGGTGAAGCCGAGCCGCTTGAGGTTGTTCACGTAGTTGGGCGCCCGCAGGTAGATGGCCATGCCTCCCCGGGCGATCTCCAGCGCCTTCGACCGGTCGGTCTCGAGCACAGCCATCTGCTCGGGGGCGAGGATCGGGTCGGGGCCGAGGATCTCGCGGGCCTGGGCGGTGTGTTCCACGGGGACGAAGTACGGGTGGGCGCCGTCGGCCTTGGTGCCGGCCAGCGTCAGCATCTTCGGGCCCAACGCGGCGAGCACGGTGGCAGGCCGCTCAGCCGGTCCGACGCCGATGAACAGTGCGTTGTCCATGTCGTCGAGGTACTTGACCATCGCCGAGTACGGCTTGCTGTAGTCGTGGTGGCGCACCCGGTCGACGAGGTGCTCGTGGCTCACGCCGAGGCCCAGGAGGAACCGGCCCGGGAACGCCTCCTCCAAAGAACGCTGCGTGTTGGCCATCGTGAGGGCGTCACGGGCGTAGATGTTGGCGATGCCGGTGGCGATCTTCAGCTTGGACGTCGCGCCGAGCAGCAGCGTGGCGGTGACGAACGGGTCGCGGGCGATCGTCTCGGGGATCCACAGCGTGGGGAACCCAAGCTCCTCGATGCGAGCGGCGAGCTTCTGCGCCTCCGCCGACGGGACGGAGTCCAGTGCGCCCGTCCAGATCCCAACTCGTCCGATGTCGATCGTCTTTCCAGCCATGTCGCCTCGCTCGCTCCGCTCGCTGTTGAGGCGTGCGACGCTAGCGCCATCGAACCCGCTGCCCACCTGGCCACCGAACTCGGCATCGAGCCGCTCACGGCGCGATCGCTGATCCTGAGCACACTGCTCGGCACCCACCCGCCCCACCTGCCGGTGCGCGCCCTCGTGGCGGTGGGCGAGCTGTTCGGGTTCGCCGAGGGCACCGTGCGCACGGCGCTGTCGCGCATGGCGACGGCGGGCGAGGTCGACGCCGACAACGGTCGCTACGCATTGGGCGAGCGCCTGCGCAAGCGACAGGCTTCGCAGGACGCCAGCCGCCGGCCGCCCCCGAACCGGTGGGACGGCGCGTGGTGGATCGCCCACGTCGTGGCCGAAGGGCGCAGCGTCGGCGACCGCCGGGAGTTCCGGGCGCGCATGCGCGACGCGCACATGGGTGAGCTAAAGCCGGACGTGTGGCTGCGCCCCGCCAACATCGCCGGACCGGAGCCGAGCGCCGACGTCCTCCTCACGCGCGGATCGATCGAGGACCGCGACCCCGTGGAGCTGGCGACGCAGCTGTGGGACCTGGACAACCTGCGTCACACAGGCAAGCGTCTCCGCCGCGCCGCCGACCACGCGCTCACCTCATTGGCCGCCGGCGACGCGTCGGTTCTCCCCGACACGTTCATGACGTCGGTCGCCGTGGTCCGCTACTTGCTGGCCGACCCGCAGCTGCCCGCCGAGCTGGCGGGCGACGGTTGGCCGGCCATCGAGCTGCGGGGAACCTACGACGAGCTGGAACGGGCCCACGGCCGCGTGCTGTCGGACTTCCTGGCCCAGGCCATGACCGGCACGTGACGTTCATTACACATCTTGATCGAGCTGATCGTCAGACGTATTATCTGACCTGAGCACGGCGCCGCACTGGGAGGGGCCATGACCGACCTGGCTGACCGCAGCACCACCACCGGCGGCTACCTCGACGACGCGGCGGTCATCCGCCGGGTGTTCGAGCACATCGACAACCACACGACCGACCTGGCCGACGACACGTGGCGGGAGCCGGTCGCCAACTACCACTCCCCCGAACGGCTCGAGGCCGAGCTGGCCGTGCTGCGCCGCTACCCCACGCCGTTCTGCCCGTCGGCTGCGCTCGCCGAGGCCGGCTCGTTCATCGCACGCGAGGCCGCCGGCACCGCGCTGGTTGCGGTACGGGGCCACGACGGCGTCGCGCGCGTGTTCCGCAACTCCTGCCGGCACCGGGGCACGGCGGTGGCCGAAGGCACAGGCTGTGCCAAGTCGCTGGTGTGCCCGTACCACGGGTGGGTGTACCGCCTCGACGGGGAACTGCGCCACGTGCCCGACGAGTACGGCTTCCCCGAGCTCGACAAGTCGGCCAGCGGACTGATCGAGGTGCAGGCCGAAGAACGGGGCGGGCTGGTGTTCGTCACCCAGGACAGCCCCGCCCTCGGCTCGCTCGACGGCGTGCCCGACGCGCTCGATCCCGACCATCAGTTCGTGGCGTCGTTCGAGATGGCCATCGAGGCCAACTGGAAGGTGTTCCTCGAAGGCTTCCTCGAGGGCTACCACATCAAGTCGACGCACCCCACGACGTTCTTCCCGTACGGATACGACAACCTCAACCTCATCGAGTACGCCGGCCGCAACAGCCGGGTGACGTTCCCGTTCCGGCGCATCGAGAAGCTGCGCGACGTGCCCGAAGATCAGTGGGACATCGACGGCCGCGTCACGTTCGTGCAGCACCTCTTCCCCAACACGATCATCGCCCAGCTCTCGCACCACACGAGCATCGCCATCCTCGAGCCGTTGTCGCCGGGACGGACGAACCTCGTCACCTATGCGTTCACCAACCGCATCCGCGCCGATCGGGCCGACAGCACCGACGCCAAGGCGGCCGCCCAGCGCGACTCGTCGTTCGTGGCCCAGGGCACGGCCGAGGACCGCGCCATGGTCGAGCGCGTGCAGCGCGGCCTGGCGGCGGGCGCCAACGAGTACATCGACCTCGGCCGTTTCGAAGGCGCGTTGATCCACTTCCACCGCAACATGACCGAGCTGCTCGCCCGCTGACGGCCTGACGGTTGTGCCGATCCACTTCGACGTCGACGGCGACGTCGCCATCATCACCATCGACCGGCTCGACGCGGCCAACGCCATCGACCGTCCCACGGCCGACCAGTTAGCGGACGCCTTCCGCCGGTTCGACGCCAACCCGTCGCTGGCGGTGGCCGTCCTCACCGGCACGGGCGGCAAGTTCTGCGCCGGCGCCGACCTCAAGGCGATCAACGAGACCGCCCTCCTGGGCGAAGAGAGCCGCGCCGTGCGCGTCGAACCCGAGGGCGACGGCCCGCTCGGCCCGACGCGCATGCTGCTCGACAAGCCGGTGATCGCGGCGGTCGAAGGCCACGCGGTAGCGGGCGGCTTCGAGCTGGCGCTGTGGTGCGACCTCCGCATCGTCGCCGAGGATGCGGTCTTCGGCGTCTACTGCCGGCGGTGGGGCGTGCCCTTGATGGATGGCGGCACCGTCCGCCTGGGCCGCATCGTGGGCCACGGCCGCGCCCTCGACATCATCCTCACCGGTCGGGCTGTGCCCGCGCCCGAGGCACTGCAGATCGGCCTGGCCACGCGCGTCGTCCCACCCGGCGAGACCTTGAAGACGGCCGTGGAGATGGCCCACAAGATGGCGGGCCTCCCGCAGGGCGCGCTCCGCAGCGACCGCCGCTCCGCGTACGAGCAGTGGTCACACGAGCTGCCCGAGGCGCTCCTCGCCGAGTACCACCACGGCATGTCCACGCTGCTCACCGGCGAGACCCTCGCCGGCGTCGCCCGCTACGCCAGCCGCGCGTGGACCAAGGACGACTTCTTCTAGCTTCCCACCCGACTTTTGGCCGTTGAGGTGCGCTATCCGCACCTGAACGGCCAAAAGTCGTGTGAGGTCCTACTCCTTGGCCAGCTCGGCGCGGGCGGTGGCGGCCACCTCGGCGGCGTCGGCCCGGCTGCGGATCTGGAAGGTGATGCGGTCGATGGTGCCGGTGAACGGGAACGGGGCGTCGTAATCGTCGATCACCGGCGACAGCGCGTCGCGACCGACGTCGAGCCCGGTCGAGCCCAGCATGCGCACGATCTGCGGGATCTCGATGGCAGTCAGGTCGTCACCGTCGACGACCAAGGTCAACGTGCCGCCCTTGTCGACGCGGTCGAAGCGGGCCGTGATCTGGTGCGCACCCGGCGGCAGCGACACCGGTGCGGACACTCGATGGTGGGTGCCCAACGCGTTGTAGTCGAACTGGAGGGCACCGTCCTTCACGAAGAACGTGTGGCCCACGTTATGGCCACCGCGCGCGTACAGCACGCCCTCGACGCCGTTCGCCGGCACGTCGACGTCGGCCGTGATCGTCCACGACCGACTGCCGAGGGGCGGCGCCGCGTCGGCCGGGATGTGGGCCAGCGGTGGGTAGTACGTATAGTCGCGCCGCGCGTGCACCGTGGCCGGGCGCGGGGGCGCGCCGAACAACTCGATGGTGCGGTCGTCGAGGGGCATCACGCCGTGATGGCCGGCCTCCACCCACCATGCGTCGATGAGCTCGCGCAGCTTGTCGGGGTGCTCGGCGGCCAGGTCGTGGCACTCGGAGAAGTCGTCGTCGAGGTTGTAGAGACCCCACTCGTCGTCGTCGAACGGGTGGCCCTGCTCGTGGTAGGTGGTGATCTTCCAGCCGTCGGCCCACAGGCCGCGG
>JAFATL010000148.1 GCA_019243975.1 Actinomycetota bacterium
GTGGAGCAATGGCCCGACGACATCACCAAGGCGCAACCCGATTTCGACGTCCTCGAGGCGCAGGCGCGCCGATACGACGGCGACGGGGGTCAGTAGTTGCGGGCCTCGCGGTAGGGCAGACCCTTGGCCGGGTCAGGCTCGCGCGGCAGACCAAGGGCGCGGTCGCCGATGATGTTGTGCTGGATCTCGTCGGTGCCGCCCGCGATCGACTGGGCGGGCACCGAGATGAGGACCTCGGCGATCACGCCACCGAGGGGACTGGCGGGATCGGCGCCGGCGAGCATGGCGTGCGCGCCGGCGATCATGGCGTGGACCTTGGCCGCCTGGCGGGCGACGTTGCTCAGGGCGAGCTTGCCGATCGATCCCTCGGGACCGGGCGGGCGGCCCGTGGCGCGTGCGGCGCGCGCCCGCTCCGCCGTCCAACTGCTGGCGCGGTGCATCGACAGCAACCGGGCGATCTCCTGGCGCACGATCGGGTCGCGGTTAGCGCCCGTCGCCTTGGCGTGCTCGACGACCAAGTCGACACGCCCGGCCCGCTGCGGGTACCACGCGTAGACCTTGGCCACCTCCGCCGCCTCCGCGCGCGCTTCCTGCAGCGCAGGACCGTCGTCGATGCCTTCGAATCGGGCCGCGCTCAGCGCGCCGAAATGACGCTCGTGTGCGAGCGTCGCCTGCGCGGCGGTCCAGCCCTTGTTGACCTCGCCGACGACCCAGTCCTTCGGGATGCGGGCGTCGCTGAGGAACACCTCGTTGAACGACGCGTGGAAGTTCATCTGCCGCAGCGGCCGCACCTCGACGCCCGGCTGCTTCATCGGCAGTACGAAGTACGTGATGCCGCTGTGCTTGGGCACGTCCCAGTCGGTGCGGGCGAGGAACATGCCCAGGTCGGCGTGGTGGGCGCTGGTGTTCCACACCTTCTGGCCGTTGACCACCCACTCGTCGCCGTCGAGCACGGCGCTGGTGGTGAGCCCGGCCAGGTCGGAGCCTGCGCTGGGCTCACTGAACAACTGGCACCACACCTCTTCGCCGGTCAGCAGCGGGCGCAAGAACCGCTCCCGCATGAAGTCGGGACCCTGCTCGAGGATGGTCGGCCCGGCCAAGCCGGCCGGAACGGTCGCCACCGCGCCGCACCGCTGGATCTCGCCCCGCACCACCTCGTCGGCCCACGGCGGCAGGCCCTTGCCGTACCACTGCTCGGGCCACGAGGGAACCGCCCAACCGGACTCGACGAGACGTTCGCGCCACGCCCGCAGCGACAGCGACGGGTCCCACGCGCCCTTCACCCACTCGCGTACCTCGGCCCGGATGGAGTCCTGTGACGGCATCGCCCGGATCATGGCACGTCGCCGATGAAGGCCTCCCAGTTAGGGTCCGGTGATGGCACGCGAGGTGGTGACCGGGTATTGCTGGCCGCAGTCAGTCGCGGCGGGCGAGCAGGTGGGGCTGCACATGTCGTCGTCCGGTTCACGGCCGGTGCGCGTCGAGGTGGCACGCGTCGGTTTGCAGCGCGACGTGGTGTTCCGATCCGACAGCGTCGAGGCCGACGAACACGACACGCCGCGCGACGCGTCGTCGCAGGGGTGCGGCTGGCCGGTGGCCTTGACGCTCGACGTCGGTGCCGGCTGGCCGTCGGGCTACTACGAGGTCGTCATGGAGATCGACGTCGGCGAGAAGGTCCGCCGCGACTACGCGTTTTTCGTGGTGCGGCCCGCGGCGGGGGCGCGGGTCGTGCTCGCGCTGGCGACCAACACGTGGCACGCCTACAACGACTTCGGCGGGCCCAACCTGTACACCGGCGGCGTGCAGGTGGCCATGCAGCGGCCGATGGCGGCGGGCTACCTGTTCAAGCCGCCGGGCAAGGGCCGGCGCGTCACTGGCACGGGCGCGCCCGACCCGCAGAACGCCGCCCACGTGGGCTATCTCCAGCTCAACCACCTGTCGGGTTACGCCGGGTCGGCGGGGTGGCCCGACTGGGAGCTGCCCTTCGTCCAATGGGCCGAGCGCGGAGGCTTCGAGATCGGCGTGTGCACCAACGACGACCTCGAAGCGCACCCGGACGTGCTCGACGGTGCCCACCTCTACCTCTCTGTCGGCCACGACGAGTACTGGTCGAAGGGCATGCGCGACACCGTCGAGGCCTTCATCGCCCGCGGCGGCAACGCCGCCTTCTTCTCGGGCAACACGTCGCTGTGGCAAGTGCGGGTGGAGGGCGACGACCGCGACGTGATGATCGGCTACAAGGGCTTCTTCAAGGACGACCCGCTGATGGGCACCGACCGCGAGCGGGAGGTCACCACCTTCTGGTCCGACGTGATCGTGGGACGACCCGAGAACCACATGACCGGCGTGACCTTCACGCGCGGCGGCTACCACCGCATCGGCCGCAACGTCACCAACGGGCTCGGCGGCTACACCGTGCACCGGGCCGGCCACTGGATCTTCGACGGCACCGGCCTCGGTTACGGCGACGTGCTG
>JAFATL010000163.1 GCA_019243975.1 Actinomycetota bacterium
GCCCGGCTCGCCGGGGGCCGAATCGCTCGGCTACATCAGCGGCTTCAAGCCGTTCGTCGCCGGCCAGGCGCCCGGTCTCACCGGCATCACCACGCCGTCGCCCGAAGACGTGCACATCACCCTCGACCAGCCCTTCTCGGTGCTGCCTTCGTTGTTGAGCAGCCCGCTGTACGGCATCGTCGCCCACGAGGCGGTGGAGAGCGCGCCGGGCGGTCATGCGTTCGCCGACCAACCGTCCGTCACCAGCGGGCCGTACATGGTCAGCTCGCGCACGGCCGACCTCATCACCCTCAAGCCGTCGCCGGGCTCGGGGTCGCTGGTGACCGAGGTCGACCTGCACGTCTATCCCGACGTCGCTGCCTCGTACCGGGCCTTCGTCGTCGGCAACCTCGACTTCTCGACAGTGCCGCCCGATCAGGTGCAGGACGCCGCGACCAAGTACGGGCGGAGCGCGTTCCGCCCCTACCTGGGCGAGCTGTACTACGCCTTCAACCTCAACGATCCCCGCTTCAAGGACCCGCGCCTGCGCAGGGCCATCGCCCACGCCGTCGACCGTCAGGCCATCGTGCGGGCCGTGTACCAGAACACGGTGCTGCCACTCGACGGCATCGTCGTCGACGGTGTGCCCGGCCGCGCCGCCAACGGGTGCGGCGACGTATGCAAACTCGATGCCGGCGCGGCCCGGCAGCTTCTCGGCGACATGGCCACCGGTGGCGCCATCCCGTCCATTCAGATTGCCTACGGCGACGACCCGGCCCAGGCGGCGGTGGCCAAGGCCATCCAGGCCAACCTCAAGGACGTCGGCATCACCGCCGACCTGGTGGCCAAGTCGGCCAAGGACTACCCCGACTTCGCGGTGAGCGGGCAGCAGCAGCTGTTCCAGGCCGCGTGGATCGCCCAGTACCCGTCGGCCGACGACTTCCTCGCCCCGCTGTTCCTCACCGGGGCAACCAACAACTTGGCGAAGTTCACGTCGGCACGCGTCGACCAGCTCATCCAGGCGGCCCGGTCGGAGGCCGACGCGAGCAAGCGCAACGCCCTCTACCAGCAGGCCGAGCAAACGGTCATGCAGGACGTGCCGATCCTGCCGATCGCCCAGCTGGAGATCCATGCCGTCACGAGCAAGCGCACGCGGGCACTCAGCCTCGACGGCACGGGCACGTTCGACGCGTCGGCGGTGTGGCTCGCAAGCTCGTAGGCCCGCTGGTCCTGGCGCTCGCAGTTGCCGCCGCGGCGTGCACGAGCTCAGGCCACCGGGCCACGTCCTCGGCGCCGACGTCGACGACGCCGTCCCTCGACTCGACGACGGTCCCGGTGCGGCCGCGTGGGGGGAGCGTCAAGGTGGGCGTATGGGGCGCCCCCGACCCGGCGGCGCCGACGCTGGGGGGCGCGGCCGTGCGCGCCTTGGTGCTGCCCCAGCTGTTCGTGGCGTCGCCCGATGGCGCGTGGCTCCCGTCGCTGGTGCAGCCGGGCAGCGACGTGTCGGCCCACGACAACCGGTCGGCGCACTTCCGCCTCCGGCCCGGGGCGCGCTGGTCGAACGGCACGCCGATCAGTGCCGCCGACCTCCGGCGGTCGGCTGACTCACGCTTCGTCTCCGGTGTCGACGGTCCAACCGCCAACGGCACCATCACGGTGCGGTTCACCCAGGCCGTGCCCGCGTGGCGGCGGCTGTGGTCGGGTACTGACTCGGTCTCGGCGCCGGCGCCTGGCGTGTGGGGCGGGCCGTTCGTGGTCGCCGGGTCGACGCCCGGGCTCGAGACGGTGCTGCGGCGCAACGACACGTGGTGGGGCGCGCCGGCGCCGTACCTCGACGAGGTGCGGGTCACGCTCGTGCCCGACCCGGTCACGGCGCGCCAGCTCCTCCAGCGGGGCGACCTCGACATCGTGATGCCCCCCGCTGACAGCGCCCGCACCAAGCAGCTCGAAGGGCTCCCGGGCGTCTCGGTCGTCAGCTCCAATCGCGGCGGTTGGTGGGTGGGCCTGTTCCTGCCCACCAACAAGCTGAGCGCCGGAGAACGCGAGGCCATGGCCCGGACGTTGGACCGGCAGCGCTTCGTCAACGTGCTGCTGGCCGACGAGGCGCTGTCCCTCAACGGGTTCGCCGGTGCCGAGGACGCGACGTTCTCGCGCGCCGGTGCCGGCTCGGGCGCCTGGAAGTCGGGCTCGAAGATCACGTTGGTAGGAGAGAACGAGGAGCCCGTCACGCCCCTGCTCGAGCGGGTGATCCAGCAGCGGGCGGCGCGCGACGAGGCGGAGGTCGAGCTGCGCAACGTTGACGCCGGCTTGGCGGAACGGTGGCTGGCCGATCGGACCTACGACGCGTTCGTCGTGATGGCGTTCGACGGGCCCGACCCGTGTTGGACGTGCCGGTGGTCCGACGTCGACGGCAAGCTGGCGTCGGCGGCTGATGCGGGAGACCGCAAGGCGATGACCGAGCTCGAGGCCGAGCTGCGCGACAAGGCGGCCGTCGTTCCCTTGTGGCGGCCGCGCACGGTCGTCGCATATCGGGACGGATTGCACGGCGTGCGGGCGAACGGTTTCGGCCTCGACGCGGCGTGGAACGCCTGGGAGTGGTGGAGAGGCTGACGTCGTAGCGTTGCGCCCATGACCACAACGGTGGATGTCGTCGTCGTCGGCATGGGTCCAGGAGGCGAAGAGGTCGCCGGCACGCTGGCGGAGTCGGGGCTGCGGGTGGTCGGCATCGACCAACGCCTGGTCGGTGGCGAGTGCCCCTACTACGGCTGCGTGCCGTCGAAGATGATGATCCGGGCCGCCAACCTGCTGGCGGAGTCGCGGCGCGTGCACGGCATGGCGGGGGAGTGCGACGTGCGCCCCGACTGGGCGCCCGTGGCCCGCCGCATCCGCGACGAAGCCACCGACAACTGGGACGACCGCGTGGCCGTCGAGCGCTTCGAGGGCAAGGGCGGCACGTTCGTGCGCGGCAGCGGGCGTCTCGTCGGCCCGATGCGCGTGGCGGTCGATGGCGACGAGTTCGAGGCGACGCGCGCGGTCGTGATCGCCACGGGTACCGAGCCCGCCATCCCGCCCATCGCCGGGCTCGAGGGCACACCGTTCTGGACCAACCGGGACGCAGTCGAGGCGGAGACGGTGCCGGAATCACTGCTCGTCCTCGGCGGCGGCGCCATCGGGGTCGAGCTGGGCCAGGCGTTCGCGCGCTTCGGCGCGCGCGTCGACGTCGTCGAAGCGGTCGACCGT
>JAFATL010000326.1 GCA_019243975.1 Actinomycetota bacterium
CTCGATCTCCGCGTCCTGCCACAGCGGCTCCGTATCCACCAGCAGGCCATCCATGTCGAAGATGGCCGCGGTTCGCAGCGAACTCAGGTGGCGGGGTCGAGCTCGAGCGAGCAGGAGTTGATGCAGTAGCGCTGGCCGGTGGGCCGCGGGCCGTCGTCGAACACGTGCCCCAGGTGGCCGCCGCACTTCTTGCAGGTCACCTCGGTGCGCACCATCCCGTGACTGCGGTCCTCGTGCAGCTCGACGTTTTCGCGGTTGGCGGGCTCGTAGAAGCTGGGCCATCCGGTACCCGACTCGAACTTGGTGTCGGAGCTGAACAGCTCGGCGCCGCACCCGGCGCACCGGTACACGCCCTTGTCCTTCACGTCGACGTACTTCCCGGTGAAGGGGCGTTCGGTGCCCTTCTTGCGCAGCACCTCGTACTGCTCGGGCGACAGCGCCTGCCGCCACTCCTCGTCGGTCTTGCTCACCTCGTCAGCCATGGGTCCAGGTTACGAGGCTCACGCCGCTATCCGTCCGACAAACAGTTCTGCGTGCTCACCGGGCCGCCCCGGGGGACGGCGAGGATGGCGCGGATCTCCTTGCTGGTGAGCGCGTAGGCGGTGCCGGCCCGGTCGGGGGCGATGGCGAACGCCACCGCGATCACGTTGCCGTTGGCGTCGGCCAACGCGCCGCCCGAGTCGCCCGGGTGCAGGTCGGACGCCAGGATGAACACGTCGCGCAGCGTCTGGTGCTGGTCGTAGAGGTCCCGACCACGGGCCGACACCTGCTCGACGACCCGGGCCGGCGCGATGCGCAACTCGTCGATGCCGCCCGGGTGGCCGAACACGGCGCCGTCCTCGCCCTTCTTGCCCGTCGCCAATGCCAGGGGCTGGTCGCCGAGGTTCGGCACCCGCAACACGGCCAGGTCCCGATCGGCGTCGAACACGATCACGGTGGCGGGGAGCGAACGGTTGAGCCCGGGCTTGAGCACGTGCAGGTTCTTGGTCACGCCGGCGACGACGTGGGCGTTGGTGATGATCGTGTCGGGGGCAGCTGCGAAGCCACTCCCCTCCTGGATGCGGTGACACGCCTCGCCTTCGACCTTCACCGTCGACGCCGTCACCCGGGCCTGCACGGCGGCCGACAGCGCGATCGAACCGGGCGGCGGCCCCGCCACCGGGGCGGGGGTCAGCTTGTCGAACACCTTCGGGAAGCCGGAGTCGCCCACCAGCCGCCGCAGGGCCTGCAAGGTGTCGGGCGGCCGCGGCGCGATGGAGTCGATCTGGCGGGCGATCACCGAGCGTCGGGCCTGCTGGGCGGGCCAGCCCGGTACATCGGCCATCGACGGCAGCAGCAGCCACAGCGCCACGAACACGCCGAAGGTGGCCAGCACCGCGCCACCGATGCGGTCGGCCTGGCGCAGGGGCCCGCCGGGCAGGAACTTGTGGACGCGCCAGCCGATCAGCAGCCCCAGGCCCTGACCGATGAACGCGCCGCCCATGAGCACGGCCGCCGCCAACAGCAGGCGGGTGGCGGGGTCGGACTGGTCGACGGCCTTCACCACCCACGGCAGCAAGCGTGCGGCCAGCACCAGGCCGGCCGACAAGCCGACCCACGACGCCGCGCGCGCCAGCAGGCCCAGGCGGTAACCGCCGAGCGCCGCAAACACGGCGGCCAGCACGATGCCGGCGTCGAGGGCGTCCACTACGTCCTAGGCCTGCAGCAGCCGAGCGGCGGTGAGGAAGCCGGTGTGAGCGACCATGCGGTGGTCGGGGCGCACGGCCTGGCCCTCGACGTGCCAGGTGCGCACGAGGACCTCCTGCGTCTCGGCCAGACCGAACGCGCTCGCCTCGAGACCTTCCCGGAGTTGCGCGACCTGGAGCACACTCGGAACGTACGACACCAGCAGGCCGCCGGGGCGGAGCGCCGTCTCGGCGTGCTTGATCACCCGCCATGGTTCGGGGAGATCGAGCACGATGCGGTCGAAGCCGCTCTCGTCGATGCCGTCGTACACGTCTCGCTCCTCGACCCGGAACCGGGAGAGCGCATCCTGCCCGAGGAACGACGCCACGTTGGCGCGGGCACGCGCCGCGAAGTCGGCGCGCAGCTCGTAGCCGACGACGTCGGCCCCGGC
>JAFATL010000461.1 GCA_019243975.1 Actinomycetota bacterium
GGCCGGCCTGTGTGCCACCGCCGTCGGCGTCGCCGAGGAGGCCGTGCGCATCACGGCCGAGTACATCTCCCAGCGCGAGCAGTTCGAGCGGCCGCTGGCCACGTTCCAGGGCGCCACGCTTCGTATCGCCGATGCGTACATCGACACACAGGCGATCAACGTCGCCACCTGGTCGGCCATCTGGCGTCTCGCCGAAGGCCGTCCCGCCGACGACGAGCTGGCCATCGCCAAGTACTGGGTGGCCGACGGCGGCCACCGCGTGGTGCACGCGTGCCAGCACCTGCACGGCGGCATGGGCGTCGACATCGACTACCCGATTCACCGCTACCTGCTCTGGGGCAAGGAGCTCGAGCTCACCCTCGGCGGTGCCACGCCGCAGCTGCTGCGACTCGGCGCGTCGATGGCAGGGGCGGTGGCCTGATGCACATCGAACTGTCCCCCGAACAGACGGCGCTGCGCGACGAGGTGCGCGCCTACTTCAAGCAGCTCCTGCCCGACGGCCCGCCCGAGGCCGAGGGCGAGGGCATGGGGTCGAAGTACAAGAACATCGTCCGCCAGATGGGCAAGGACGGTTGGCTCGGTGTGGGCTGGCCCAAGGAGTTCGGCGGCCACGGCCGCGGCCCCCTCGAGCAGCTGATCTTCCTCGACGAGGCGAGCAAGGCCGGCGCGCCCATCCCGCTGGTCACGCTCAACACCGTCGGCCCGACGCTGGCGCAGTTCGGCACCGACGAGCAGAAGGACTTTTTCCTGCCCAAGATCCTGGCCGGTGAGATCGAGTTCGCCATCGGCTACACCGAGCCGGGCGCCGGCACCGACCTGGCGTCGCTGCGCACCAGCGCGGTGAAGGACGGCGACGAGTTCGTCGTCAACGGCCAGAAGATCTTCACCACCGGCGGCGACACGGCGGACTTCGTGTGGCTGGCGTGCCGCACCGACCCCGACGCACCGAAGCACAAGGGCATCAGCATCCTCATCGTCGACACCAACCAGCCCGGCTTCAAGTCGACGCCGATCTACACGGTGGGCGGCGGCCACACCAACGCCACGTACTACGACGACGTGCGCGTGCCCACCAACATGCTCGTGGGTGAGTTGAACGGCGGGTGGAAGATGATCACCACCCAGCTCAACTTCGAGCGGGTGGCGCTGGGCCCGTCGGCGCGGATCTTCCGCAACCTCGACGCGGTCACGAAGTGGGCGGCCGAGACGACCGCTCCTGACGGCACGCGCGTCATCGACGAGCAGTGGGTGCGCATCAACCTGGCCACGGTGCGGGCCAAGGCCGAGGTGGCCGAGTTGTTCAACTGGCGGGTGGCGTCGCTGCAGGAGCAGGGCGTGCTCAACCCGGCCGACGCGTCGGCCATGAAGGTCTACGGCACCGAGCTGCAGATCGAGTCGCTGCGGCTGCTGATGGAGGTGCTCGGCACCGCCGGCACGATGGTGGGCGACTCGCCCGGCTCGGCGCTCAAGGGCTCACTCGAGCAGCAGTACCGGGGCGCGGTCGTCGGCACCTTCGGTGGCGGCGTCAACGAGATCCAGCGGGAGATCGTCGCCGCCGCGGGACTCCGCACGCCACGCGTTCCCCGTAAGGGCTAAGAAACGGGCTATGCCAGGACTCTGCTCATGGCTCCGCAGCTGATCGCTGCTCCGCGGTGCGCAGGGGGCCCCACCCCTGCGCATGTGCTTACGATGCGCTGATGCCAGGTCCTCTCGACGGTTTCAAAGTGGTGGAGATCGGGGTGTGGGTGGCGGGGCCGTCGTGCGGCGCCATCCTGGCCGACTGGGGCGCCGACGTCCTGAAGCTGGAGCCGCCGAACGGCGATCCCTTCCGGTGGTTCTACAAGGCGTACGGCATGCCGATCGACGAGAACCCGTCGTTCGAGCTCGACAACCGGGGCAAGCGCAGCATCGTGCTCGACTTCGAGAACGCGGAGGGCCGCGCCCTTGCCCGCCAGCTGGTCGACGGCGCCGACGTGTTCGTGTCGAACCTGCGCCCCGCCGCGCTGGAGCGTTGGGGTCTCGACCCCGACACGCTCCTCGAGGCCAACCCGCGACTGGTGTACGCGTCGCTCACCGGGTACGGCGGCGAAGGCCCCGACCGCGACCGACCGGCCTACGACATCGGTGCCTTCTGGTCGCGAGCCGGCGTGGGTTCGCTGCTGGCGGGCGGCGACGGCAACCCGCCGTTCCAGCGGGGCGGCATGGGCGACCACACCACGGGCTTGGCGACCGCCGGCGGCATCGCCGCCGCCCTGCTCGCGCGCGAGCGCACGGGCAAGGGCCAGAAGGTCAGCACGTCGCTCATGCGCACCGGCCTCTATTTCATCGGTTGGGACATCAACGTGGCGTTGCGGTGGGGCGGCGACGCGGCCCAGCGCACCAACGCCGACCGGCGCAAGAGCATCAACCCGCTGATCCTCTACTACCGCACCCAGGACGATCGCATGCTGTGGCTGCTCGGTCTGGAACCTGACCGCCACTGGCAGAAGGTGTGCCGTGCCGTCGGCCGCGACGACTGGGCCGAGGACGCCGGGCTGGCCCAGATGGCCGACCGGTCGCAGCGATCGCCCGAGATCGTCGACTACCTCGACGAGGTGTTCGCGTCGCGTCCCCTCGACGAGTGGGCCAAGGTGTTCGAGGAGCACGACGTGTGGTGGGCGCCGGTGCAGACACCGAGCGAAGTGGTGAACGACCCGGTGGCCGAAGCGTCCGGCGGGTTCGTCGACGTGCTCACACCCGACGGCGCGGCGATGGGCACCGGTGAGACCGTGCGCATGGTGTCGTCGCCGGTGGACTTCAGCCACACGCCGTGGGAGCCGCGGGGCCCGGTGCCGGCGCTCGGCCAGCACACCGAAGAAGTGCTGCTCGAACTTGGCTACGACTGGGACCGCATCATCGAGCTGAAGGAGGCCGGGGCCATCCCGTAGGGCCCGTACGGACATGCCGATCCCCGAGATGCGCGACCTCACCGTGGCCCGCAAGGTGCTGCGCGACTGGCTGGCCCATCAGCTGCCCGACGCGTCGGGCGTGGAGATCTCCGAGCTCTCCGCCCCGGGCGGCACCGGGTTCTCCAATGAGACGTTGATCTTCGACGCGTCGTGGACCGAAGGCGGCGACGCCCACCAGCGCGGCCTGGTCGTGCGCGTCAAGCCGACCGGCTACCAGCTGTTCCTCGAGGCCGACTTCGAGCAGCAGTACCGCCTGCTCAAGCTGCTCGACGACTCGACCGACGTACCGGTGCCGCCGATGTACTGGTACGAGACCGACGCCGCCGTGCTGGGCGCGCCGTTCTTCG
>JAFATL010000469.1 GCA_019243975.1 Actinomycetota bacterium
GGTCGCACCCGGGCGCAGGCCTTGGTCACCCGCCTGACGGGTGAGCTCCTGGAAGATCTCCGCGCCCATGCTGGTCGGGGGGCCGCCGAGGTTGACGATCACCACGCCACCACGGCGGACCACCCGCGCCATCTCGGCGGCGGCGCGACGCCAATTGGGGATCAGGTGGAACACGTGGCACACGTAGGCCGCCCCGAATGTGTCGTCACCAAACGGCAGACAGGTGGCGTCGGCACGCAACAGCGGGAACGGCACCTGGCCGCCGGCGTTCTCGACCAGCCGCGCCATCATCGGCAGGGAAAGATCGGCGCCGACCATCGGAATGCCGCGCTCGTGGAGCGGAAGCGCGATGCGACCGGTGCCCACACCCGGTTCGAGACACGCACCCCGTCCCGACAACTCCGCGCTGAGCACGTCGGTGACGCGGGCCTGCACGTCGGCCGGCAAGCTCCGGGTGCGGTCGTAGTACTCGGCCGCCCGGTCGAAGACGATCGACTCGTCACTCACGGGAGTTGGCTCATGATGAGCCCGTCGAGGATGTCGGCCTCCGACACCAGGCACTCGTCGAAGTCGAAGTGGCGCATGATGGTGACGAGCACGATGGCGCCTCCGACGATCACGTCGGCCCGCGCCTCCTCCAGCCCCGGGTTGTGGATGCGCCGGCTGCGGGGCTCGGTGGCCAGGGTGCGGAACACGTCCTCGGCGGCGTCGTGGGTCAACACGAAATGATGGATGCGGTCGCGGTCGTACTCGGCCAGCCCGATCTCCACCGCCGCCATGGTCGTGACCGTGCCGGCCAAGCCCACGAAGCGCTTGGCCTCGTCGATGGCGGGCACGTCACGGCGAACCTCGTCGAGGATGTCGCGGACCACGCCGATGGCGTTGGCCAGCTCCTCGGGCTCAGGCGGGTCGCCGTGCAGGAACTTCTCGGTGAGCCGCACACAGCCCATGTCGGTCGACACCATGCCGACGGGCTCGGTCGTGCCGACGGCGAACTCGGTCGAGCCCCCGCCGATGTCGACCACCAGGAACGGTCCGTCCGCCGGGTCCAACTCGGCGGTCGCACCAAGGAACGAGAGCCTGGCCTCGTCGTCGCCCGACAGCAGCTCGGGGGCCACCCCGATGATCTCCTTGGCCGGCACGAAGAAGTCGTCGCGGTTCGTTGCGTCGCGCGCCGCCGACGTCGCCGTCATGCGTACGCGTTCGACGCCAAACCGGTCCATCACCCCCCGGTACTCGCGCAGCACCTCCAGCGTGCGCTCGACGGCTTCGGGGGCCAGCCGGCGCGTGCTGTCGACGCCCTGGCCGAGGCGGGTGATGCGCATGAGCCGTTCGAGGGTGCGCTCGCCGTCGCTCACCAGCAGACGCGTCGAGTTGGTGCCGCAGTCGATGGCCGCCAGGGTCACGGGCGCACCGCCAGCTGCTCGTGCACCCACTGCCCGATGGGATCGTCGCCGCCGGCCAGGAACCATGCGTAGTGCGCGTGCAGGCACTTCACGCCCACGCGGGTACCACCGACGCCGCCGGACGGGCGGGGGCCGGTGTGGTGCGCGGGCAGCTCGGCGTCACGCTCTTCCGCGTAGCGCCGGTGCGCCTCGGCCACCGCCACGGGATCGACGTCGCGCTCGGCCGCCCGAACGCCACCAGTCGACTCGATGCGGCTAATGGCGTCGCGCAGGGCGGCGCCTACCAGCCAGTAACGCGTGGGCATCGGCGTGCCGTCGTCGAGCAGCGGCGCGTTGCGGATCACGACCGGGCCGCCGTCGGGGGCGCGCACGACCACCTCGAACGAGCAGCGCGGGGGCCGCCCCAGCAGAGCGGTGACGGCTTCGACGTCGCTCAGGTCTGCCACACCACCGGATACAGCCGGTAGGTGCTCGACAGGCCCTTGAGCGAAACCTCGCGGCAGTCGCCGAACGAGAACTCGCCCCGGCCGTCGGTGAGCTCCTTCAGCAGCGACGACACGAGGATCTCGTCACCCTTGGCCGTGCTGGCGATGCGCGACGCGACGATCACCGTGCGTCCGAGGAAGTCGTCGGCCTCGCGAATCGCCTCGCCCGTGTGCAGCCCGATGTGCACGCGAATCGGCGTGTCGGGGTGCTTCAGGCTGTAGTCGCAGAACGCCCGCTGGATGGCGATCGAACAGCGCAGGGCGCGGCTGGCGCCGGCGAAGGCGATCATGAACCCGTCGCCCTGCGACTTCACCTCGTAGCCGTCGTGCGACGCCAACAGCTCGCGAACGATGTTGTTGTAGTCGTAGAGGACGTCGCGGGCCTTGAGGTCGCCGAGGCGCTCGGTCATCTCGGTGTAGCCGGAGATGTCGGAGAACAGGATGGTGACGGTGCCGTCG
>JAFATL010000522.1 GCA_019243975.1 Actinomycetota bacterium
CTGCTCTGCTCGTTCTGGCTGCTCGACTGCCTCACCCACGCGGGCCGCCTCGACGAGGCCGACGCCCTGCTCGACCGGTTGCTCGGCCTGGCCAACGACGTGGGCCTCTTCGCCGAGGAGGCCGACCCCGTCACCGGCGCCGCCCTCGGCAACTTCCCGCAGGCGTTCACCCACATGGCCCTGGTCACCTCGTGCGCCCACCTGTCGGCGGCCCGCAAGGGCCAGCTGCCCACCGCCGGCGCCCACGACTACGCCGAGCTGGCCTTGGACAGGTTGTTGCGGGGTTAGACGAGGCGCTGCATCTCGACGACGTCGAGCCACTGGCCGAACTTGCGGCCCACTTCCTTCTCGACGCCGACCATCTCGAACCCGCAGGCCGTGTGCACGGCGATCGACACCTCGTTGTGGCCCACGATGCGCCCGAACACGGCGTGGAAGCCGAAGTCGCCCGCCAGCCGCACCAGCTCGGTGAGGAGCTGCTTGCCGACGCCTTGGCCCCGGTGGTCGGCGTGCACGTAGATCGAGTCCTCCACCGAGGTCGAGTAGGCGGGCCGGGGCCGGAAGGGCGACAGCGACCCGAACCCGGCGACGGTGCCGTCGTCGACCGCCACGATGGCGGGGTGGGCGCCTGCGTGATCGGCCAGCCACGCCTGTTGCTCGGCCAGGGTGCGCGGCACCAGGTCGAAGACGTGGACCGAGCCGGTGACTTCGGCGTTGTAGATGCTCCGGATGGCCTCGGCGTCGTCGATCGTGGCCGGCCGGATCTCCATCGCCGTTGGCTATCATCGACCGGTCGCGGTGGTCCACACCGCAGGCCCTCTTAGCTCAGTCGGCAGAGCACAGCCATGGTAAGGCTGGTGTCGTGGGTTCGATTCCCACAGAGGGCTCGCCGTCGCAGGGGAGGAGAGGCGCATGGAACTGATCGACATGCTCGAGAAGGGCCACGCCAGCACCGCCCGGATCCTCGCCGGCGTCAGCCCCGATCAGCTCGGGCAGCCCACACCGTGCTCCGAGTGGGACGTGCGCGGCCTGATCAACCACATCGTCGGTGGCGCGTTCTTCTTCGCGGCCGTGGCCGAGACGGGAAAGCCACCGGAAGGTGCGGGAGGCGACACCGACTTCACCGCCGGCGACATGGCCGAGAACTACGCGCAGGCGGTGAAGGCCGACCTCGCCGCGTGGGCCCGTCCGGGCGCGCTCGAGCAGATGTGCGAGCTCCCGTTCGGCACCATGCCGGGCCAGTTCGCCCTCAGCCTGCACTTCGTCGACAACCTGACGCACGGTTGGGACCTGGCCCGGGCGACCGGTCAGGACGAGACGCTCGACCCCGAGCTGTGCGGGGCGGCCATGGCGATGGTCGAGGCGTCGATATCCGACGACATCCGGAGCACGCAGCCCGGCGCGCCGTTCGGCCCCAAGGTCGACGTGGCGGATGGCGCCGCACCGCACGAGCGCCTCGTCGCCTTCCTGGGCCGCCATCCCTGATCCCAACTGGCTGCGGGCGTCCGGGTGTGACCTAATCTTGAGGACCCGGGCGGCGTAGCTCAGTCGGTAAGAGCACTCGGCTCATAATCGAGGGGTCGTCGGTTCGAGTCCGACCGCCGCTACCGCACCAGGCCCAGCAAAAGGAACAGATCTCATGGCAAAGAACGAGAAGCGAATCAAGGTCACGCTGGCCTGCGAGCAGTGCAAGCGCCGCAACTACATCACGGTCAAGAACAAGACCAACGACCGCGAGCGCATCGAGATGAAGAAGTACTGCCGCTGGGACCGGGCCCACACCCTCCACAAGGAGACCCGCTAAAGCGGGTCGACCCATGTGGGAGCGCCCGGCAGGCGCTCTAGCAGGGGGTTTGTAACGTCCTCACCCTCCGACCGGTCGAACCAGACGATGCCAACTGAGTTGGCCGATCTGGTTGCCGCCGCCCAGGCGGGAGACAGGGAGGCCTTCGACGAGCTCGTGAAGGCGACCTACGCCGACGCCTACACGCTTGCTTTTCGGCTCACGGGCAACGAGGAGGACGCACGAGACGTGGTGCAGGACGCTTACCTACGGGCCTACAAGGGGGTGAAGCGCTTCCGCGGCGACGCCCAGTTCTCGACCTGGATGTACCGGATCGTCGCCAACTGCGCCTCCACCCACCTGGCCAAGCGTTCCCGCACCCGCCAGGAGCCGCTCGACGAGGAGGCTCCGCTGATCGACGAGCGCGCCGAGGTCGACCCCGAGCTGCGGGCCGACGCGTCCCTGGCCCGCGACCAGGTCACCGCCGCCCTGGGCGAGCTGCCGCCCAAGCTGCGGGCGGTGATCGTGCTGCGTGACATCTACGACCTGCCCCACGAGGCCATCGCCGACGAGCTGGGAATCAGCGAAGCGGCGGCCAAGGTGCGCCTCCACCGGGCCCGTCGGAAGCTGCGGGAGCGGCTGCTCCCGATGCGCGGCGAGGAGGAGGCCCGTGCCGTCTGACCTGATCAACTGCGACGAAGTGGCGGGGGTCCTGCCCCAGATCGTCGACGGCTCCGGCCACGCCGATCGGGCCGTGCTGACCCACGTCGAGTCGTGCCTGCGCTGTCAGGCCGAGCTCGTGCAGTACCGCAAGCTCCTCAAGGCGCTGCACAACCTGCGCACCGAGGTGCTCGAGCCCGCCCCCGGGACGCTCAGCGGCATCCTCGCCAACCTCGAAGCGGCCGGTGAGCGTGGGGCGATCCGCTCGCTCCTCACCGGCCGCCGGGCCGCCTACCTCGGCGGCATCGCCGTGGCCACCGCCGCCGCCGGCGCCGCCGGGGCGCTCGTCCTGGCCCACCG
>JAFATL010000707.1 GCA_019243975.1 Actinomycetota bacterium
CCAGCACGGCCATGGCCAGGATCAGCCCGCCGGCGGTGGGCACGGTGCGGCCCCGGTAGTTGACGCGGAGGAACGGCGCCTGCGAGAGCGCGGGACGCAGCGTGAGCCACCCGAGGCGGGCGGCCAACATCCCGGTGACCGCGGCGACCAGCAGGATCACGACGCGGCCGCCAGCGCCACTCGTGGCGGGGGCGGCGCGGCCCGGGCCTCGGCCTGCACCTCGAGGGCGCGCAGCGTCATGAACGGGCCCACGTAGGAGAACACCAACGCCACCAGCACCGGACCCGAGTCGTTGGTGACGAAGCCGACGAGCCCGAGCGCGAGCGCCGCCACCGCCGTTGTGCGCAGAGCGGAGCGAGGCGGCAGGAGCTGACGGAACAGGCCCTGCCACACCAGCAGGTACAGCAGGAACACCGACGCGATTGGCAGCACCCATGTCCAGATGGAGGCCTTGAGGATGCGGATGTTGGCCGCTTCCTTGCGCGCGATGGTCGTGGTCAGCACGCTCGGTCCGTCCTTGAAGAGCGACGCAACGAAGCGGCCCAGGTGCGTGCGGGCCTCGGGTGGGCGCAGCAGGTCGACCGTGCTGCCGACCACGAGCAACGCGCCGGTGGCGGCAACGACGATGCCGATGGTGCGCCACGACACCCGCACACGCGCCAGCACGAGCATGGTCAGGCCGAAGACGGGCACCAGGGTGAGAACGCCCCCGACGTCGTCGCCGAGTCCGGGCAGCGCGTCGACGACGGTGACGAGGGCGAGAACGACGCCGGCCGTCACCAGCGCCTCGCGCCGTCGGGGCGCGTAGTGCACGTGAATGCACGCCCACAGCAAGGCGGCGGTCGCCATCACCGCGAACGTCGTGTTCGGCATGCCGTAGAACCGGCCCGCCGTGTGCAGCGAGTAGCCCAACCAGCTCGAGATCTCGAGGCGGCTGCCGGTGGCGGTGTCGACCACGAGGAGGGCGGTGGTGGCACCGAGGATCCACGACAGCGGGCTCAGCGGGTGCCGACGGGCGCGCAAGGCAAGGGCCACGATGACGGCGTCGATGGCGAGCACCACCAGTGTGTTGGCCTGCCCGAGAGCGGCGAAGTTGGGGATCATGCGCAACACGAACGTGGCCAGCGGGAACCCCGCCACCGTGAGGACGAGCACCCGCGCCACCGGTCGGGCGCCCGCGCTTCCGAACCGGCGCGACAGGGCCAGGATGCAGAACGCGTACAGCAGGGCTTGGCTCACGATGTAGCCGAGGGCCAGGGGGTAGTAGCTGCTCTCTCGGTACGTCGTGTCGCGATCGAGGTGGCGGAAGTAGGTGAGCGACGGCGTTCCCGCGTGCCTGCGCAAGGCGTGGCCGATCATCCCGTCGGCCGCCGGCCGGTTGACGGCGTCGAGGATCGTCGGCGCCAGATCGGTGATGGTCACGACGCCGAGGCGCTTGGTCGAGGGCGAGTGCAGGTAGCTATGGGTGATGCCGGGACCGCGGATGACGGTGGGCACGAGGTGCCAGTGACCCGAGGGCGCCGACACCGACGTGACGATGAGCAGCGTGTTCTGCGGCAGATGGTCGGCCACCTGGCCGAGCAAGGTGTCGGTGGCGATGAGGGCCCGCAGGCGCGCCGCCCGGGCCGGCGCGTCGAGGGCATTGCGCCGGAACGCCTCGGCTCTGTCGAGGTCACCCGGATCGACGACCACGACGTCAGCCGACGCCAGCGCCTTCTCCGTCTGCGCCAGCATCTTGCCGGCGTCGGCGCGGACGCCGAAGGGGGCGCTGGGGTCGTCGACCAGCACGTCGTCGCGCTCCACCGCGCCCACATCGACCACGCCGTTGCGGTCCATCACCGCCAGCGGGGCCGGTCGGACGGTGCGGGGCACCATCGGATCGAGCGACCCGGGGTTGTCGGCGTTGCCCACCGCCGCGGTGTGCAGCCCCGCCTTGTGCAGCGTGTCGCCCAGCGCACCGGCGCCGCTCGACAGGTGCAACCCGGCCACCAGCTTGCGTGTCGACGCCACGCCGGTCACCACCACCTCACCCCGCGGCTGGTGACCGGTGAGCCGCGACACCAGGTCGGCAGCGGTGCCGCCCTGCACGCGAGTGTTGGCGTCGTACGCCAGCACCGACCGGTCGTCGGCCGCGATGCGGGCGCTGGCGCCCAGGCTGGCGAAGCCTTCGCCGGTGGAGGACTTGCGCGACAGCGTGCGGATGCTCGTCGACGCCACCGCCCCCTCAGCGGCGATGCGGTCGAGGTTGGGCGTGTTGCCGCGCCCGAAGTCCTCGAACCCCACGTGGTCCATGCCGAACAGCACGACCTTCTGCCTGCCCGGGTGCGACCCCGCCGACTGCAGAGGGACGCTCTTCGGCTCCCACGTCGTGCCCGTCCACGCCATCGCCCCGAGGGACGCCACCAGGCCGACGACCAGCAGCGTGATGCGGGCCCGGCTGCTGGTGAGACGCGTCCACAGGGCGCGCACGACGTCGCTCCCCTGCCGGGCCCGGTGCGCGAAGCCCGACACCGAGCGGCCCCGGTGGTTGTGGTCCATGTCGACGTCGACCTCGACGACCCGGGCCCCGGCTCGCGTCGCGTCGATGGTGAGGCCCGTCTCCAAGCCGAACCGGGGTGCGAGAGGCAGCAGCGAGCGCAGCAGCGGGGCGGCGATGGCCCGTTGCCCCGACAGCGGCGCACCGGTGCGGTACCCCGACGCCCGGGCGATGCCCCAACGAGCGGTGTCGCGCACCAGGCCGAAGCCGCCCTTGCCGTTGGCGCTCGGCAGCACGCCGATGGTCATGTCGGCGTCCCCCGCCACCACGGGTGCGAGCAGCGCGTCGACCGCCGCCGCGGTGCGGCCCACGTCGTCGTCGACGAGCAGGTACACGTCGGCCGATGGCGTCGCTTCGACGGCGGCCGTGACGGCGCCGCCCTTGCCTCGGTTGATCCCGAGCTCGATGACGGTCGCCCCGGCGGCGCGCGCCGCGGCGGGCGTGCCGTCACCCGAGCCGTCGTCGACGACCACCACCTCGTCGATGCTCGGGATGCCCCGCAACGCGGCGATGGCGGCGCCGATGGTGTCGGCCGAGCGGAACGCCGGGATGATGGCGACGATCCGGCGGGCGGGCGCGGAAACCGACGTCGTCACTTGGGCGCCTCGGGCAGCATCCGGTCGGCGCCCGGACCGACGCCGTAGTTCCCGGTGCGGCCCGAGCGCAGGCCGAGCAGCGCCAGCACGGTGGCCATGCGGCCCCGGAAGTCCTCCAGGTTGTCCACCGTCGAGAGTCGCCCGACCAGGGTGCTGTCGCCGCGGATGCCGTGCAGGTAGACGGCCCGCTGCGCCGGCACCTTGGGCGCCGCATCGTGGCCGGGCTCGGCGGCGACGACGGCTGTCGTCGCGTCGTGCGCCAACTCCGTGGCGAAGGGAACCGCCACCTGGTCGTTGGGCACGTCGGGTGTGGCGTCGGAGACCACCACGAACTGGCTGTGGGCGGCGGGCACTCCTGTGAGATCGGTCTGCCCCGGGGCGGGCGGGTCGAAATCGAGGAACCCGGCGTCGCGCATGGCCGCCAGCGGGCCGGGGCCTGAGCCAGCGCCCCACGCACCGGCCAGCGAGACCAGGGCGGCGTGGCGCAGCACGTCAGGACGGGCCGTGGCGCCGAGGATGGTGGACAGCGTCTGCGCGTCCTCGGGCCGGTCGAGCTTCAACTTGGCGGTGAACCACACGGTGCCCTGCAGCGTCGCCCCCGCCGTCGTGAGGCTGCGCTTGAGGGCGTCGATCGTCCCGCGGTCGACGCCGTGCGTCGCCACGATGAGCACGGGCGGCCCGTTGGCGAGCTCGCCCCGCACCAACTCGTCGCCTTGGTCCGCGAACCGGCGCCAGCGACTCACCTCCGCCCGCAGCGCGTCGTTCTGGGTGTTGGTGTTGTTGGCCCGGTTCCGCACGCTCTCGAGCTGGCTGCGCAGCAGCTTCACCGTCGCTTGATCGACGACGGTGGCGCCCATGGCGATGCCGATGGCGAGGGCGAGGAAGACGGCCGTCAGCGACACGAGGTGGTAGCGGAAGTTGATCATCGCAGTGTGAGCGGAGAGTGGGGCATGGAGCAGGTCAGTGGGTGATGGATCGCCATGCCTGGCGCAGGATGAACCACCCCGAGTCGATATAGACGCGCGGGAATGCCACCAGGATGAGGATGACGAACGCCAGCATGGCCGCGGCGATGAAGAACAGCATGTCGCGCTTGCGGATGCGACCCCGGTACAGCTGGCTCACGCCTTTGGCGTCCACCAGCCGGGTGCCCACCTTCATGCGTACGAGGAACGTCGACGCCATGCCGGCCCGGCCCTTGTCGAGGAAGTCGACCATCGACGCGTGCGTGCCGACGGCGACCAGCAGCTCGGCCCCCTTTTCGTACGCCAGCAGCATGGCGATGTCTTCGCTGGTGCCCGCTGCCTCGATGGTGAGGTAGTCGAGGTCCATCGACTCGAGGCGCTCCGCCCCCGGCGCCGTGCCGTCCGGATACGCGTGCACGACCAGTTGAGCACCGCAGTGCAAGGCGTGCTCGGTGACGGAGTCGAAGTCACCCACGATGAGATCGGGCTTGAGGCCTGCCTCCAGCAGCGCGTCGGCGCCGCCGTCGACACCGATCAGCACCGGGCGCATCTCGCCGACGTAGCCGCGCAGGTGCGCCAGGTCGTTGCGGTGGTCGGCCCCGCGCACCACGATGAGCACGTGGCGGCCGCGCAGGTCGACGGCCAGATCGGGCAGCGTCGGTGACTCGATCCACACGTGGCGCTCGCGGCGCATGAACTCGAGCGTGTTCTCGGCGAACCGCTCGAGCTCGTCGCCCATCGTGACCTTGGCTGCGTCGTACAGCTCCTCGAGCGACTCGAGCGTCTGGGCGTGCCCTTTGGCGACGACCTCGGCGCCCACCAGCACCTCGCCGCCGTCGACCCGGACCAGTTGGCCCTCGCGGATCGTCTGCAGCAACTCAGGCCCGGTGTTGTCGACGAGCGGGATGCCGGCGGCGGCGAGGAGCAGCGGGCCCACGTTGGGGTACCGGCCCGAGATCGACGCTGCCGCGTTCACCACCGCGCCCACGCGCGCCTGCACCAGACCTTCGGCTGCGACGCGATCGAGGTCTTCGTGGTTGATCACCGCCACCTCGCCCACGTGGATGCGGCGCAACAGGTTCTTGGTGCGGCCGTCGACGCGCGCCACTCCCTGCACGCCGGCGGTGGACGGTGCGCGCCGCATGGCGGTCAACGCCCCCGCTCGCGCGCGGCGGAGGCCAGCAGCTCTTCGGCGTGGCCGCGTGCCGTCTCGCTCTGGGGCTGCCCGGAAAGCATGCGCGACAGCTCGACGACGCGGCCGCTGTCGTCGAGCGCCGTGGCCCCGGCCACCGTGCGCCCGCCGGTCTCCGCTTTGCTGATGGCCACCTGGTGGTCGGCGAACGCTGCCACCTGCGGGAGGTGGGTCACGACCAGCACCTGGTGCCCGGCGCTGGGGTCGGCCAGCGCAGCCAGCGCCCGCCCGACCGCGAGTGCCGCTTCGCCCCCGACCCCGGCGTCGACCTCGTCGAACACCAGCGTGTCGGGACCGCGCGTGAGCACGAGGCGGGCGGCCAGCATCGTCCGCGCCAGCTCACCGCCTGACGCCACCTTGGCCAGCGGCAAGGGCGGCTCGCCCACGTTGGCGGCGAGGAGGAACGTCACCTCGTCGCCCGGGTCGGCGTCGCCGACGGTCACGTCGAAGCGGGCTCCGCCCATGGCGAGGGTCTGCAGGTGGGCCTGCACCGCCGCGGCCAGTTTTGGGGCGGCCTTGCGTCGGGCCTTGCCCACGGCCGCCTCGGCCGCCGCCACTGCGTCAACGGCGTGCTTCCGGTCGGCGTCCAGTTGGGCGGCGCGCGCCTCATAGCCCTCGAGCTCGGCCAGCCGGCGGCGGGCGTCGTCGGCGAACGCCAGCACGTCGGCCAGGGAGTCGCCGTACTTGCGGCGCAGGTCGCTCAGCTGGGCCCGGCGCGCTTGCACCGCGGCCAGGCGCTCGGGATCCTCCTCGAACCCCTCGGCCAGGGCGCGGACTTCGGCCGCCGCGTCACCCAACTCGGCCACCAGCCCCCGCAGGCGCGCCTGGAGCGAATCGAAGGGCGCCCGGCCGGTCACATGGGTGAGGGCGGCCGCCACCGCGTCGGCCCCCCCGCCGTCGCCGGCCAGCGCGTCGGCCGCCGCCCACGCCGCTTGCCGGTGGGCGGCCGCGTCGGCGAGGACCTCTTCCTCGCGCTGCAGGCTCTCGTCCTCGTCGGGCCCGGTGATGGCGGCACCATCGAGCTCGTTCACCTGGAAGCGCACGAGGTCGAGCTCACGCGCCCGGGCCCGCTCGTCGCCACCCAGCTCGGCCAACGCTGCGTCGATGCTCGCCAGCGCACCGCGCGCATCGCGAAGGGGCGTTCGGTCGATGTCCGCGTAGCGGTCGAGCGACGAGCGCTGCGGCCCCGGCGCCAGCAGCGACTGGTGGGCGTGCTGCCCGTGCAGGTCGAGCAACCGGGCGCCCGTCTCGGCCAGAGCGGTGGCCGGCGCCATGCGGCCGTCGATGTAGCCGCGCGATCGGCCGGCGGCCGGGATGGCGCGGGCGAGCACGATCTCGTCACCGTCGAGCTCGAAGCGGGCTTCGACCCACGCCTCGTCGGCGCCCGGGCGCACCAGCACGGGGTCGGCGCG
>JAFATL010000667.1 GCA_019243975.1 Actinomycetota bacterium
GACGCCGATCGGCGCGCTGGCCCCGGCGGGCCGGGTGGTCGGCACGATGACGCCCGCGACCGAGCTGGGCGGCGCCGGCGACAACGACGTCAACGACTCACCGGCCACCGTCCCGGTGTCGGGCGTGGGCGACAGGTCGGGCAGCGACGTGCCCAGGTCGGGCAACGGGGTGTCGGTAACCGACCCGCGCGCCGAGCGGGCTGCCAACGTGACGTTGCCCCGGCCGATCTCGATGGAGGACAGGTGGCGCGCCTTGGCGAGTGTGACCAGGTCGTCGGGCGAGGGCGCACCCGGGATGGGAGCGCCGAGGGACGGGATGGCGTCGAGCAACGTGTGCAGGGCGGGCTGCGTCTGGCGGGAGAACTCGAGGTCGATGCGCAAACCGTCGGCCAGCAACTGCCCGCTGCTGTTCCCGGCCTGCTCGAGCGGACCCGCAAGTGTGACCTTGATGCCAGCCGCGGCCAGCGCGCTGTTGAGGTTCTTGCCGGCCGCGTGCACGCCGGTGCTGTCGACCGCCACCGGGCTGCCCGCCAGCTTGGCGCCGCTCACCGTCGTGGTGCCGGCGAACGTGGGCTTGGCCCCGCCCACCGACTTGCCCGTGAGGTCGGTGACGACCGATTGGAACGTGAGCACCCCCAGCACGTCGACGTTGGTGAACTCCGAACGCGAGTGCACGGTGAGGGTGTCGCCTTCGATGGCGGTCGTCGCCGATGAGGTCGAGGCGCCGAACGTGGCGACGGCAGGCGTGACGGCGGCCGGCATGGCCGCCACTGCGCGCGAGCCCGTGTCGTCGGCGTGCACGCGAGCGTTGAGCCCGGGCGCCGGGTTCGACTCGGCGTCGGGCGCGCCCGTGCTCGAGGTGGCGCTGATGCGGTACGGATACGGCGGGAGTGTGCCTGCTTTGTACGACGAGCTGAACAGGGCCAGCAGCGCGTCGGGATTGGCCAGCAGGTCGCCGGGGTCGGCCACGCCGGCCCGGGCAAACGTGGCCGGGCCGCTGGCGATGGTGGCGAGCGCATCCGGCGCGCCCAGGTCGACGGGCGGTGGGATGGGCAGCACGTTCTCGGGGTTGTACAGCGCGTGCAACCCTGAGGCGGCCGCGCTCCCGGAGTAGCCGCCGAGCGTTGCCGTCTGGGCGTGGGCCGCGGGCACGCTGCCGAGGCACGCGACCAGACAGGTGAGGGAAACGGCCGTTGCGAGGGAAAGGGGGCGCCTCACGCCTCGGCCCCCACCTGCGCGGGCGCGCTCGTGCGCTCGGCGACGCGGGACGTGAATGGCCATCGCCACGAGTGTGGGCGGCTTCCGAGCGCAATGCCAGCCAGACCGTTGGGCTGGCGGGCCAGGCTGACGGCGGCCGCCGCCACTGCCACGAACACGATGCCGGAGAGCCCGTCGACGGTCGACTGCACGTAGACGAGCAGCGCGAACAGCGCGCCTGCCATCCCGGCGCCGGTGATGGTGGTGATGCCGCCCACGAAGGCGAACAGCACGATCACCAGGCCGTTCACCGGTTCGAACTGGGTACTGCCGACGATGCCGTTGAGGCCGCCGAACAGTGCGCCCGCGCACCCGACGATGAAGCCCGAGAACGCGAAGGCGATCAGCTTGGTCTGGCGCACCCGCAGGCCGGCGGTCGCCGCCGCCACTTCGCTGTCGCGCAGCGCGGTGAGCTGCCGGCCGAACCAGCTGCGCCGCACCGCCACCACCGCGATCGCGAGCACGACGAACACCACGGCGCACCACACCGCGAAGGCGGCGTCGGACTGCGTCGACATGCCGAGGATGCGCGGCCGTCCCACGGGGCGATCGCCCAGGCCGTACAGGTGCGGATTCGACAGCAGCACCTCGCGTCCGACCAACGCCATGCCGAAGGTGGTGAGGGCGAGGTGCAGGCCGCGCAGGCGCACTGCCGGCAGCGCCACGATGGCGGCCAGCACCGCCGCGGCCAGCCCGCCGAGGAGCATGCCGAACACGCTGGCGCCGCCGAAGAAGCGGCCGGCCACGAACGCGCCCACGCCCAGCAACAGGTAGTGGACGAGCGAGACCTGTCCCGACAGGCCGGTCAGGGCGACCAGCGACAAGCAGATGGTGGCGATGACGAGCGCCCGCACCACGTGCGTCGCCATGCCCCCCGGGCCCACGTTGACGGCGAACAAGACGATGGCGACGAACACCAGCCCGGCCAGGGCGGCGCGCCGCACCGACGGCACGGCCGGTTGGTCGCGGCCGATGATCCTGCCGACCGTCAGCCGGGCGGAGGGGACGAGGAAGATGGCGACGATCAGGAAGATGCCCGGGACCGCCAGGCGCACCCGCAGGAACACGTCGCCCTTGGGCCACAGCCACGACACGTTGGTGAGCTCCTGGAACAGCCCGAGCAGGAGGGCGCCGACGAACGTCATGGGCAGGTTGGTGAGGCGCCCCACCATGGCGGCGCCGTAGGCGTTGAGCACCAGCAGGGTGAGGACGATGGCGTCGAGGTTCTGGCCGCCGGCGAACAGCACACCGCCGAGGGCGGCGAGGGAGAAGCCGATGGCCCAGCTGCACCGGGCGACGAGCACCGACTTCACGCCGTCGAGCTGGGCCAGGTCGCGGTCGTCGACGACCGCGCGCATCCGGGCGCCGATCGGCGTGCGGAACAACAGGTACCGCAGGCCGAAGGCCACGGCCACCGCGATCACGACCTGGGCGATGCGGTCGTAGGTGATCGGCACCTTCAACACCACGAACCGGTGGTTGCCGAACAGGTACGGCACGAAGCGCCCCACGCGCGGGTCGAACACGCGCTGGGCCAGCCCGAGCAGGCCGACGGTGAGGGCGATGGTGACGACGAGCGACGTGGCGTAGTCGGCACCTCGGAACCGGCGCATCAGCTTCTCGATGACGAGTCCGGCCAGCGGCGCGAACACGAGCACGACGAGCGCGGCCGCCAGCGCGGTGGGCATGCCTTCCTTCACGCGTAGCTGGAAGTAGACGAAGGCGGCGAGCATGCCGACGGCACCGTGGGCGAAGTTGAAGACGCCCGTGACCGTGTAGGTGAGCACGAGGCCCATGGCGGCGATGGCGTAGATGCAGCCGAGCATGAGCCCGAACAGGGTGAACTGGAGGAGCTCGGTCATGAGGTCAGGCCGCGCCCAGGTAGGCGGCGTGCACAGCGTCGATGGCGTCCGCGCTGGGGCCGTCGTAGGTCACGCGGCCGTTGGTCATCACGTAGGCGTGCGACGCGTATTTGAGGCCGAGGGTGGCGAACTGCTCGACCACGAACACCGAGACGCCGGCGCGCGCGACGTCGGCCACCACGTCGTAGAGCTTGGCTACCACGAGAGGAGCGAGGCCCATCGACAGTTCGTCGATCAGCAGCACGGCCGGGTCCACACCGAGGCCCCGGGCCAGCGCCAGCATCTGCCGCTCGCCGCCCGACAGCGTGCCGGCCAGCTGGGTGCGACGTTCCTTCAGCACGGGGAACAGCGTGTAGGCGACCTCGCGGATGCGGTCCGTCGAGCCGCCCGAGGAAGTCGCGACCAGCAGGTTGTCGTCGACGCTGAGGTTGGCGTACACCGACCGGCCTTCGCGGATGTGGCGGATGCCCAGACGGGCCAGCTCGTCGGCGTCGGCGTCGTTGAGGTGGCGGCCGGCCACGTGGCGGCAACCGTCCGTCGGGCGAAGGAGACCGCTCATCACGTTGAGGGCGGTGGTCTTGCCGGCGCCATTCGGCCCGAGCAGCGCCGTGACCTCGCCTCGGTGCACGACCAGGTCGATGCCGTGCAGGATCTCGATGCGCCCGTAGCCTGCGCGCGCGGCCCGCAACGAGAGCGGAGGAGCGGGCGCGGGCGCCGACCCCTCGGTCAACAGAGGAAGCCCTTGTCCGGCGCGGCGCGCTTCCACTTGCCGTTCACCACGATCATGGCGATGAAGCAGTTGTTGCTGACCTTCTTGGCCAGGTTGATGGTGCCGAGCAGCCCGCCCGCGTCGTAGCTGGTGAGCGTGCGCAGTTGTGCGAGCACCGCGTCGCGGGTGATGGGTCCGGGCAGCTTCTCGAGCGAGTCGAAGAACGCCTTGGCCTCGGCCCACGAGTCGACGGCGAAGGTGTCGGCGGGTTGGTCGGGCGCCGTTTGGTCCATCCACTCGAGGTACGCCTTCTGCTCGGGGACGGTGTTGGGCTCCTCGTTCGGGAGCGAACGGATCCAGCTGGTGGTGCCGTTGGCGGCATCGCCGGCCAGGTCGATGTAGTTGGTGCCGTAGCCGGTGAGGTACTCCTCGAACTTGAGCTTGTAGCCAGTGCCGCGCATCGACTGCGCCATGCCCGCGTCGTGCTGGGCGGCGGCGAGGAAGAAGAGGTAGTCGGCGCCGCTGTTGGCCACGTTGCGGGCGGCCGAGTCGAAGTTGAGGGTGCTGAGCGGCAGCTCCTGCTTGTTGACGATCTTGATGCCCGCCGCCTCCATCAAGGACTGCTGCAGGTTGAGCTGGAGGATCGACGGGTCGGTGGCCAGCGTGACGAGGGCGGCCTTCTGCACACCGTGGGCGACGAGGTACTTGTACTTGCCGATGACCTGCTTGGGGCTGGCCGGCGGCGGGTTCATGTCGAACACCGGCGACGCGTTCTGGAACTGGTCGCTGAATGCCTCGACGACCGACGGGTACTTGAGCTGCTCGACCAGGTCGGCGCCGCCACCGTCTCCACCGGCGAAGTTGCCCACCATGCCGAGGGTGCGCGGGGCGAAGTCGGCGAGCAGCGAACGGAAGCGGCCGCTGTCGTTGCCGTCGTCGGCCGTCTTCACGTCGATCTTGCGTCCACACACCCCGCCGGTGGAGTTGCGGTAGGCGGCGTAGGCGCGCACGGCCGCCACGGCGGTGGCGCCCAGCCCGGGCACCGGGCCCGAGACCGTGGAGATGTTGGAGACGGTGATCGTGTCCTTGGTGACGCCGGGTGCGGTCGACGCCGCCGCGCACGGGAGCGAACTGGCCGCCGCCTTGCCGGTTTGCGTCCCGCCCTTCGCCGCCGAGGTGCCGCCACTGGTCGAGCCGCCGCTGGCGGTGGATCCGCCGCCGCCCCCCGACGTGGTGGCAGTGGTGTCGCCCGCGCCTGCGGCCGCGCCGTTGTCGCCACTGCCGGCGTCACCGGCGCTCGCCTGTGCACTGCTGCCGGACGCGTGGGCCCGCAACACGCTGGCCCGCTGCGCGTCGCTCCACCGCACGCCGCAGGCCGACAAGGTGGCGACCATCACCATGGCGGCCACCGGCGCCAGGCCCCGCCGGATGAGGGAGGTCCTCACTGCTGAGGGCGGGAGTTGACGGTCACGGTCGGGATGACGGTGTTGGCCCCGCACGCCAGCACCGTGTCGACCACTCGCACCAGCTCGGCCGCGTCGAGCAGCCACGGGTCGAGCAGCCCCTTCTCGAACCACAGCGCCCCGAGCTCGCCGGCCAACTCGGTGTCCCACGCCGACGCGAACTCGGTCAGGGAATCGCCCTCACCGCCGGCGCAGTTGCCCACGGTGACACGCGTGAACCCGACGTCGGGGTGCTCGCCGCGCCACGCCTCTACGAGACGCTCGAGGGCGGCCTTGCTCGCCATGTACGCGCCGAGCCCCGGCAACGGCTGCGTGAGGCTGCCGCTGATCGATGACAAGAAGGCGGCGACGCCATGCGACTCGCGCAGGAAGGGCAGGGCGGCGGCGGTCACCAGTGACGCACCGACCACATTGGTGTCGAGGGTGCGACGCCAGACGTCGGCGCTGGTGTTCTCGAGCCGCGCGAGGGTGGCGACGGCGGGGGCGTACACCAGACCGTCGATGCCGCCGAGGCCGGCGGCCGCCTCTTCGATGGCAGCCCGGCACCCCACCTCGTCGGTGACGTCACAGGCGATGGCCAGCGCGCCGGGGCCCGCCTCCTTGGCCGCGTCGACCAATCGGTCGTGGCGGCGGGCGAGCAGCGCTACCTGGTGGCCGTGTTGCCCGAGGCCGGTGCCGATGCAGCGGCCCAGCCCGCTCGACGCCCCGACGATGACGACTCTCATGGCACCAGCACCGGCAGGCGTTCCCAGCCACGCACGGTCGACGTGCGCGCCTGCACGGCGTTGTCCCAGTCGACGTCCCACTCGGGGAAGCGGTTGAGCACCTCGTCCAGCGCGATGCGACCTTCGAGGCGGGCCAGGGCCGCGCCCAGGCAGAAGTGCACGCCGTAGCCGAACGCCAGGTGGTGGTCGATCGAGCGGTGGATGTCGAAGCGGTCGGCATCGGGGAACTTGCGCTCGTCCCGATTCCCCGACGCGTTGAGCAGCACCATCACGCTGCCTTGCGGAACCGTCGTCCCGTAGTGCTCGACGTCGGCGGTGACGTAGCGGGCCTGCACCGGCGAGGGCGCCTCGTAGCGCAGCAGCTCTTCGATCGCCTTGGGAACGAGCGTGCGGTCGTTCACCAATTCGGCGCGCTGGTCGGGGTTCTCGGCCAGCACCTTGCCGGTCCAGCCGATGAGCCGCGTGGTCGTCTCGTTGCCGGCGGCGGCCAGCAGGTTGACGTAACCGACGATCTCCTCGCGGGTCAGGCGGCGCAGGGTGCCCGTGTGGTCCTCGAACTCGGCGTTGAGCAGATCGGTCATGAGATCGTCGGACGGGTGATCGGCGCGCCAGTCGACGTAGGCGGCGATGGTCTTGGTGACGAAGTCGCCCCCGCCCTGCTGCCCCGTGGCCTGGGGCATCTCGCCTTCCTTGATCTTCAGGCCCTCGTCGATGTGGTCGCGGATCGCCTCCTGGTCGGACTCGGGGATGCCGAGCAGCATGCCGATGGTGCGCATCGGCATCTGGGCGCCCAGGTGGCGGATGAAGTCGAAGCCGCTCTCGCCGACGAGGGGGTCGAGGGCGTCGGCGCAGAACTCGCGCATCTTGGGTTCGAGGGCCGACACCCGCTTGGGCGTGAACACGCGCGACATCAACCCGCGGTGGATGTCGTGGGTGGGCGGGTCCTCGAAGATGATCGAGCCGGGCGGGATCTCGTAGCCGCTGCGGATGATCTCCAGCACCGTGCCCTTGCCCGAGATGTAGGCGCGCCAGTCGACGAGGGCGCGCTCGACGTCGGCGAACCGGCTCAGGGCGAAGAAGTCGTACTTCTCGTTGTAATAGAGCGGCGTCTCGTCGCGAAGCCGCTTCCACACCGGATAGGGGTCGGTGTCGATGTCGAAGTCGTACGGGTCGTAGTAGGCGTCCCCGCCTGCTGCGCTCAAACCAACCCCTCCCACGGTCTGAGAATGGTCATTATACTAGGCGAAGAATTGCATTCTCCGCTACCGGAAGGACGGCATTGCGGATCGGTCTCATGGTCGGGCCCGAGCGGGGGCGTTACGCGGAGAAGGTCGAGCGCATGTGCGCGGCCGCCCGCTGGGCCGAGGACGCCGGTCTGGCGTCGGTGTGGGTCCCGCAGATTCCCGACGAGTTCGACGCCCTGACCGCGGCCACCGTCGTGGGGCAGGCCACCTCGCGCATCGAGATCGGGACGGCCGTGGTGCCGGTGCAGCCCCGCCACCCGATCGCGCTGGCGCAGCAGGCCCTGTCGGTGCAGGCCGTCTGCGGCGGCCGCCTCGCCCTGGGGCTCGGCGTGTCGCACCACTGGATCATCGACGAGATGCTGGGCCTGCCCTACGAGAAGCCGCTGCGCACGATGCGCGCCTACCTCGACGTGCTGGAGCCGGCGTTGCACGGGCCTGGCCCCGTCGACGTGGAGAACGAGCTGTTCCGCGTGCACAACCCGCTCGACATCACCGACGTGGCGCCCACGCCGGTACTGCTGGCCGCGCTCGGGCCCGCCATGCTGCGCCTGTGCGGCGAGCGCACCGACGGCACGATCCTGTGGATGGCCGACGAGCGGGCCATCGGCTCGCACGTGGTGCCGGCCCTGAGCGCGGCGGCCGCCGGCGCTGGTCGGCCCGCGCCGCGGGTCATCGCCGGTGTTCCTGTGTGCCTGTGCCGCGACGACGAGGTCGACGCCGCCGTCGAGCGGACCAACCGCATCCTGGCCGAGGCGGAGACGTCGCCCAACTACCAACGGCTGCTCGACGCAGGCGACGCGCAACAGGTGGGCGACCTGCTGGCGGCAGGTTCCGAGTCGTCGGTCGAGAAGCGGTTGCAGTCGTTCGTCGACGCCGGCGCCACCGACATCTCCGTGCGGGTAGTGCCGCTCGGGGCCACGCGGGAAGAGCGGCTGGCGTCGTCCGACCGCACGCGCGAACTCATTGCCGCCCTGGCCGCGCAGTGAGCGCGCCGGCCACCATCCCCGAGCTGGTCGCGGCTGCGGCTGACCGCTTTGCCGACGGGCTGGCGGTCGTGGATGGTGACGTGGCTCTGACGTACGGAGAGCTTGGCACACGGTCCCGGCAGATTTCTTTCGACCTCAAAGCTTTTGGGATCGGCCCCGGCGACCGGGTCGCCATCTGGTCGTTCAACAGCGTCGAGTGGATTGTCGCCGCCCTCGGCATCTGGCAGGCCGGGGCCGTGCTGGTGCCCGTCAACACCCGGTTCAAAGGGGCCGAAGCCGCCGACATCCTGGGCCGCAGCGGGGCCAAGCTGCTGTTCACAGCGACCGACTTCCTCGGCGCCGATTACGTCGAGCTGCTGCGGGCGAGCGGTGCCGAGCTGCCCGACCTCGAGACGACGGTGGTGCTGCGCGGGCCCGCGGGCGAGGGCTGTGTGGCGTGGGACGAGTTCGTCGGGCGTGGTGGGAACGGCGACGGCGGCGCGCTGCCGGCAGTGGGCGCCGGTGACCCCAGCGACATCCTCTTCACGTCAGGTACCACCGGCGCGCCCAAGGGTGTGGTGCAGACACACGGGCGCACGATGTGCGTGGCCACCGACTGGGTGACCATGACGGGGCTGCAGGCGGGCGACCGCTACCTCATGGTCAACCCGTACTTCCACATGTTCGGGCTGAAGGCCGGGATCCTGGCTTCGATCGCAGCGGGGGCGACGATGCTCCCGCAGCCGGTGTTCGACGTCGACCGCGTGCTGGCGCGCGTCGGCGAGGAACAGGTGACCGTGCTGCCGGGCGCCCCGACGCTATACCAGTCGATCCTCGACCACCCCGACCGCGCGCGGTACGACCTGTCGACGTTGCGCATCGCGGTGACGGGCGCGGCCGACATCCCGGTCGAGCTCATCCGCCGGGTGCGGGCCGAGTTGCCGTTCTCGGTGGTCATCACC
>JAFATL010000723.1 GCA_019243975.1 Actinomycetota bacterium
GGCGTCATGCGGTCGTAGTCGAAGCTCTTGATCAGCTCGAGGTTGGCGGTGGACACGCGCTGGGCCTGCCAACGGCCCGTGCCGGTGCCGTCGGCGATCTGGCGCAGCACCTGCAGGTTGTTGTCGCCGAACTTCGCCAGCGCCGACCGCACCCGATCGTCGACGTTGCGGTAAGCCCAGATGGCGCGGCCCGGCATCGGCGTGCCGAGCGTCAGCAATTCGTCGACGCGGTGCGAATCGCACAGCGGCTTGAACAACACGTAGCGATGGCGACTCGACAGGATGATGGCGCGGACAACGGGGTCGGGCCGCAGCCGGAAATGCTCGAAGGCGCGCCGATCGTTCTCGTTGTGCACCTCGAACGCGGGCGACGCCGTGAGCCCCTGCACGACCATGTTGGTGCCTGACCGCTGCACCCCGACGAGCCACACCGGCGTGGCCTGGCCGGGCTGCACGCCGTGCCGGCGCCGCCACTGCCACCGCCGGGCCACGTCGGCCACCCGCGTCACCGGGTTGAGGTCGTCCTCCTCGGCCAGCTTGGCCACACCTTCGGTGCGCGCCCAGCGAAGGTGGCGACCGACTCGCGTGCGCCACCGCCGCAGGCCGCGCTCGTCGTCCAGCATCAGTCCAGCTTCGCGCACGCGGTCTGAGGTTGACGAAGAGCCAGGAAGGTGGTTGCCGCAGGCCGCGTGGTGCCGTTGGGGTCGAGCAGGCCGAAGCGCAGCTCGGTGGCGTTGCGCCCGTTGGGGTTGTAGCCGAGGGGCAGCCAGATGATCCGTTGCACGCCTCCCGACACGAGCCCGCACACGACGCGCTTGGTTTGGTCGGCGTGCACCGCCGGATCCTCAGGTGCGTTCGGCCAGAACTGGCCCACCTCCCACGCCTGGACGGGGAAGTCGGCAGGCAGGTGGGCGTGCAGCATCGACGTGAGCGACCCGATCACGTCGGGCGCTTCGTAGAAGTGCAGCTGGAACAGGTCGACCACGTGGTTGCGTACGAGGTCGAGGGTGGCGTCGAAGTACTGCCGGTTGCGCACGAGTTGGTCGCCGGCCAGCGCGGTGCGCAGGTCGGCGGCGGTCGTCGCCTGGGGGAGCTGGTCGCCCCGCACCTCGAAGCGGCGGGCGTAGTACTGCCGGTAGGCGGCGACGGCCTCGGCGTCCTTGCCCTGGTCCAGCAGGTCCTGGGCCAGCACGCCGCCGTACACCGTGCTGCCGAGGCCGCCGTCGGCCACCTTCGCCGTCGGGTCGGCGGCGTGCACCGCCCGGGCGCCGGCGGTGACGAGGCGCTCGTAGTCCGCCGGTGTGCCTGTCCAGTGGCCGGGCGCGTTGACCTCGTTCTCCAGCGCGTACTCGTGCACGCCGAGCGGTGCGTACCGCTGCACGACCGTGGTGACGAATGCCGCGTAATCGTCCAGGTTGGTGGGCATGCTCGACGCCGCCTGCCTGGCCGCCCGTCGCGCTGCTCGCCGGGCCGCCCGCCCTTCAGCTGGGGTCGCCCCCGCGCCCAACGCCGGCTCCCCGCTGGCGGTGGCCCAGCACGAGCCCACCCGCACCTTCAAATAGAGGGCAAACCCCAGGGCGTGGGCAGAACGTGCCACTTCGTCCACCGTCGACCAGTCCTGCTGGCCCTGTGTCTTCTCGATCTCGCACCACGACAGCTCGTAGAACGTGGCGCCGCCCGACAGGCGCCGAAGGAACGGGGCGAAGGCGTTGACCCGGTTCCAGTCCCACTTGGCACCCAGCGGGTTGGGCGCCCCGGAGGCTGTCGGGCCCGTGTAGTACCGCCCCGAGGGCGCGCTCGAGTGGCTGGACGAGCAGCCGGCCGCGAGGACGGCCGCGACAGTGATGAGGGCAAGGAAGCGGGCGACGGCGGGAGCCTACGGGCGGTCAGAGAGGTCCCAATCGCGGTGCCCTGGCCCGGCTAAGGTACTCGTCGACCGGTAAGGGGAGGCAGGGCCCGTCTCGCTTCGTCCTTCTCGTTCGTTAACCCTTGCGATGACCGAGATCGTGGACCACCGGCGGACCGCCCCAGCTGACCTGGAGGCGGTGCCGCATCCGACACTGGTTGCCGCGGCCGCGCCCGATCTCACGGCGCCGCCTCGCCGCGTCGTTGTCCGCCGGGCCCGGCTCCTCACGTTCGCGACCATCCTCGTCGACCTGGCCGCCGTCGCCTTGGCCTACG
>JAFATL010000771.1 GCA_019243975.1 Actinomycetota bacterium
CTGCTCTCGTCGATCCCCGGCGCGGCCGTCACCCAGGTGCGCTTCGACGACGCCCTCCACGAGTTCACCACCCTGCCGGGCGTGAAGGAGGACGTGACCGACCTCATCCTCAACCTCAAGGACCTCGTCCTGCGGGTGGAGGAAGAGGAGCCCGTCACCCTGCGCCTCGACGTGCGTGGTCCCGCCACCGTCACCGCCGGCGACATCCAGCTCAGCGGTGAGGTCGAAGTGCTCAACCCCGAGCTGCCGATCGCCACGCTCAACTCCAAGGGCCGGCTCGCCATCGACATCACCGTCGAGCGGGGCCGGGGCTACGTGTCGGCTGACCGCAACAAGCGGTCCACCACCATCGGCGTGATCCCGGTCGACTCGATCTTCTCGCCGGTGCGCCGGGTCGCCTTCACGGTCGAGCCCACGCGCGTCGAGCAGTCCACCGACTTCGACCGTCTGGTCCTCGACATCGAGACCGACGGCTCGATCTCGCCCAAGGAGGCGCTCGCCTCCGCCGGCGACACGCTGCGCTCGCTGGTAGCCCTGGTGGCCGACATGAGCGAGGCGCCCCAGGGTCTGGAGCTGGGCGACGTGAGCAGCAGCACCAGCGGCTCGCCCGACTACGACCTGCCGATCGAAGACCTCGACCTGTCCGAGCGTCCCCGCAACTGCCTCAAGCGGGCCCAGATCAACAGCGTGGGCGAACTGGTGGAGAAGACGGTCGACGACCTCCTGGCCATCACCAACTTCGGCCAGAAGTCGCTCGACGAGGTCATCCAGAAGCTCGACGAGCGCGGCCTGAGCCTGCGCACCAAGGACTGAGGTCGGCCCGTGCCCGCCACTCCCAAGAAGGGTCGCCGCTTCGGCGGTGACGCCGCCCACCAGAAGGCGATGATGGGCAACCTCGTCGCGTCGCTCATCGCCGCCGAGTCACTCGTGACCACCGAGGCCAAGGCCAAGGCCCTGCGCCCCGTCGTCGAGAAGTGCATCACCAAGGCCAAGAAGGGCGGCGTCTACCGCCAGCGCAACGTGGTGGCGTTCATCCGCGACAAGGACATGGCCCACAAGCTGTTCGAGGAGATCGGCCCCCGCTACTCCGACCGGGCCGGCGGCTACACGCGCATCCTCAAGCTGGGCCCCCGCCACGGCGACAACGCCCCCATGGCAAGGATCGAGTTCGTCTAGGTGTGACCCTCTTCGACGAGGCTGCAGTAGAAGCGACGGCTCCGGTGGAGCCGTCGTTCCGCGTTCGGATGACGGTCGCCTACGACGGCCGCGGGTTCCGGGGCTTCGCCGATCAGGCCGGCGTGAAGACGGTGGGCGGCGAGCTCAAGCGGGCCCTGGCCAAGGTGCTCGGCCATCCCGTCGACCTGGCGTGCGCCGGCCGCACCGACGCCGGTGTGCACGCGCGCGGGCAGGTGGTGACGTTCGACGGGCGCGGCGAGGCGGCCGATCTCGACGTCGACGGGCTCAAGCGGTCGCTCACCAAGATGCTGGGGCCGGCCGTCGTCGTGACGGATGCGGCGACCGTGGCCCCCGACTTCCACGCCCGCCACTCGGCCACCGGCCGCCGCTACCGCTACACGATCCTCAACCGGCCCGACCCCGACCCGTTCCTCGCCGCCACCAGCTGGCACGTCGAGGTGCCACTCGACCTGCGGGCGATGGAGCTGGCCTGCGACCCCCTCATCGGCGAGCACGACTTCTCGTCGTTCTGCCGCAAGAGCCCCGACAACGGCTCGCTCACGCGCCTGGTGCGCGACGCCCACTGGGAGGTGCCCGACGAGGGCGTCCTGCGCTTCCACATCGAGGCGTCCGCCTTCTGTCAACAGATGGTGCGGTCGGTCGTCGGCACGATGGTCGACGTGGGCCGGGGCAAGACCCGGGCGGGGGAGATCTCGACGATCCTGCGCGCCCGGGACCGCTCGGCCGCCGGGGCGCCCGCCCCGCCCCAGGGTTTGTGCCTTTGGGAGGTCATGTACGGCACATGAGTGCCGATGGAACCTGAACGAAACGTTGGCGGCTTTCGCCCGTAGAATGAGCAACCTCGGGCGAAGGATGGGGAGCACGGTGGGCAAGGACACGATCGACAAGCCGATCAAGGCGGGCGGCCAGGCATTGGCCGACGGTGTGCTGATGCGCACGGAACGGGCGTGGGCGATTGCCCGGGCCGACGGCACGGTGGAGGTGGGCGAGGTCCCGCCGGTGCCGATGTCGAAGGTGCCGGTGCTGCGCGTGGTGATGGGCCTGGGCGCCGCTCTCAAGCTGGGAGTCGTGCGGGGCGTGCTGCGCAAGGGCGACCCCGACCGGCCCGACGTGAAGCGGTCGCGGCGAGTCAACATGCGCTTCCTGCAGGCGGCCCTCCTCGGCGAGGTCGCCGTCATGGTGCTGAGCCGGTGGATGAGCCACGGCGCGCCCGACTGGGTCAACCGGGTCGCCGGGGTGCTCCCCTGGTTGATCGTCCTGCTCGTCCTGCGTATCGCCACGCCGTCGGCGTTGTGGCGCTTCCACGGAGCCGAGCACAAGGCCGTCACTGCCCACGAGCAGGGCGTCGATCTCTCCGATACCGATGCCGTCCTCGGGTGCTCGCGAATTCACAACCGTTGCGGCACCAACCTGGTGTTCCTCATGGGCGTGCTCAGCTACTTCGTGACCCGCGTGCCCGCGGTCGTCGAAGCGCCGATGTTCCTGGTGATGCTGGGCGTGTCGGTCGAGACGCTCTCGCTCGCCTCACGCCGCCCCCGCTTCTTGCTCAGCCGGCTGTTGCTGGCGGGTGGGAAGTTGGTGCAGCGTTTCGTCACCACCCGCGAGCCCACCGCCGAAGAGCAGGCCATCGGCTGCCGCGCCCTGCGCGCCGCCTTGGCCGAGCACGAGCGCCTCGCCGCCGACGAGCGCGTGCTCGTCGCCGCCTAGCTAACCGACCAGTTCCACCCGGAAGCCGGCGCGGCCGAGGGCGGCGGCGACTTCGTCGCGGTGCTGGGGGTCGCGGGTCTCGAGGGTGAGCATCACCTCGACCTCGTCGACGCCGACGCGGGCGCCGGACCGGTGGTGCTCGACCGACAGCACGTTGAGGCCGAGTTGGGCCACCGCGTCGGTGAGGGACGCGAGCGCGCCGGGCCGGTCGTCGAGGACGATGCGCAGCACCAGGTAGCGGCCCGCCGCCGACAGGCCGTAGTCGATGAGCTTGCTCAGCAGCAGCGGGTCGACGTTCCCGCCCGACAGCACGGCCAGGGCCGGGCCTTTGCCCGGGACCTTGCCGGCGAGGATGGCGGCCAGGCCCACCGCTCCGGCCGGCTCGACGACGGCCTTGCAGCGCTCGAGCAGCAGGAGGAGGGCGTG
>JAFATL010000066.1 GCA_019243975.1 Actinomycetota bacterium
CGGCCCGTGCGGGCGCAGCGGTTGAGCTCGTCTTCCAGCGCCTGCTCGAAGCTGCGCCGGTTGGCAATGCCGGTGAGGCCGTCCAGCGCGGCCGACGCGCCCACGCGCCGGCTGAGCCTGCCGATGAGCACGCCGGCGACGGCGGCCGTACCCACGGTGACGATCCAGTGCGTGGCCGCGGCGTCATGACCGGGCTGGATCGCGAGCACAGCGCCGAACGCCCCTCCCACCACCACCACGTGCACGATGGCGGCCGCCAGGTCGAAGTAATAGAACGCGTACAGCAGCACCCACACGTAGATCATCGCCACCGAGCTGGCGATCTCGCCGGGCCGCCACCAGTAGATGGCGAGGGAGATGAGCGCGCTGCCCGACGCGAGGAACAGGTGGAACACCGCAATCGGCAAGCGCGGCGCCGGCGCCACCAGCAGGATGCAGGACCCGGCGAACGCCGACACGGCCACGATGCCGATACCCACCACGTAAGAACCGTCGGGGTGGGGGAGGACGAGAGCAACCGCAGCGAACGCGCCCCCCACGAAGAACAGCAAGGCGAGCGACCTCGCCATCTCCCGCCTGACGGAGCTCATCCGCGACGCGGCGCCGATCGCGCTCCGGCCGACGATGCGAGCGTCCACGCCTGTACGCCCGAGAGGGGCGACAGCGGCGACTCGCCGATGGTGTCGGTGAACGATTTCTGCAGCTCGAGGCCGACCGCCTTGTACTCGAGGTCGGTTTCACGGGTGCCGGTGCCCAGGTACACCGAGTCACCGGTGACCACGGCCGTCGACGAGGGCGGGCCCAGCACCGGCGTCACCCACAGGGGCAGGCCGGTGGCGGCGTCGAGGGCGACCAGATCGGAAGGCACGGTTTCGGGAACGAAGACAACGCCGTTGACTGACGAAGTGGCCGCATAGGTCGGCCCGCCCAGCTCGTAGGTCCACTGGATGCCGCCCTTGCTGGCATCCAGGGCCCGCACCGCCCACAGGGCCGACGCCACCTGGTCGGGCGCCTGGGGGAACGGGATGGCGGTGCCGCCCACGATGCGCACGGCCCGGCCCGACGCGTCGCGCTGCACGGCCGACGACCCGATGAAGCCGCCGACGGCGAAGTTCTCCTGCAGGTTGCCGGGCGTGCCGGCGAGCGTGCTCCACACCGGCGCCCCGCTGCGCAGGTCTCGCACCCAGTACACGGCCGACTTCTGGCCCTCGCCCACCACCTGGTGGCCGTTGGCGAGGGTGAAGATCTGCGGTGATGCGCCGAAGTCGACGTCGAGGCCGGCGGCCTGGTCCTGCTCGGCGCGCGTGGGCAGCGTGGCCGCGGGCTGGAACCGCCACAGGGTCGTGCCCGTGTCGGCCCGCACCGCCACCATCTCCTCCGACCAGTTGAGCCCGGCCTTGCGCGCCGCCGCCGTGTGGTCGCAGTTGCCGACGCCGTACACCACCACGTTGGCGCCCGGGTCGACGGCCGGCGACGACCACACGTCGCCGCAGCCTTGCCCGGTGCCCGAGCCCGCGGTCAGTCCGGCCGGCCCCGTGTACGTGCGACCGGTCTCGGGGTCGTTCTTCCACACCGGGGCCCACGCCCACCCGACGGTCGACGACCGCAACTCGAGCGCCACCACGCCGGCCGGCCCGACGCCGGCTTGGTTGTGCACGTCCATGCCGACGTACACGAGCGTGCGGGGCCCGTGCGGTCCGCGCACGGTGGCGACGACCGGCGACGACTCGATCTCGGCGACGGGCGGGTCGGCCGCCTGCTTGGCGCGCAACTCGGGGGTGCGAGGGTCGAGGTCGATGCGCGCCAGCAGCTTGCCCGTCTTGGCGTCGAGGGCCCACATCGACGACCCCCACCGAAGATCACGACCAAACGCGAATCACCGGTCGACGCGTCGGGGAGACGCACGACCGCGGCCGACGATGGGATCTTGCCGAACGCCACCGATGTCGTGGCGGTGATGTCGTAGGTCCAGCGCGCCGTCCCGGTGGCGGTGTCGATGGCGTAGAAGCGCCCGTCCCACGAGCCGACGTACGCGGTGTCACCGACGACCGCGGGCGACGCCGTCACCGAGTCGCGCGTGTGGAAGAACCACTTGGGCACCAGGGTGGGGACGGTGGTGGGGGAGATCGACGAGCACCCCACCGGCACGTCGAAGGTGCGCGCCGCCGAGCGCCCGTACTGGGCCCAGTCGGTCCCGCCCGCGCAGGCAGGTGACGCCGCCCGCGCCCCGATGGGGGACACGAGGCCGGCGCAGGCGGCAAGAAGCGCGACGAGTGCGACGAGAAGCCTGATCCTCCTGCCCGCCTCGTCGCGCCTTCGGCCCACGCCCCCTTCTGGTTGTGCCGGCAACACATTCGACGCCGGCGGGCCTCTTTCCTGGCGGATTCTTCCTCGCCGGGCCTGGGAATGACACTTCCGTGAGTGCCACGAGGGTCGACGAGCCCGCCGCCCGACCCGACAGCGACACCACCATCGAGGCCCGTCAGACGACGATGGGCCAGGTCAAGCGTGGCTACTGGCTCCGGCTGCTGTTCCTGGTCGTGGTCGCCGCCTTCGTGGCCATGGCAGTCCTCGGCGTCTTCGGCGCCCACACCCGTCAGCTCCAGGCCAACGAGGGGGGCGTGAGCAGCCAGCTCACCTATGCGCAGACGACGCGGCGGGGGCTGACCACGGCCTGGGAGCTGCAGCTGACCTCGGCCAAGACGCTGGACCAACAGATCACCGTGGTGCTGGACCGTCGCTGGCTCGACCGCATGTCGGTGCAGCGGGTCGTGCCCGAGCCCAGCAGTGACGCGACGGACGCGTCGGCCGAGACGTTGACGTTCGACGC
>JAFATL010000169.1 GCA_019243975.1 Actinomycetota bacterium
CGCTGGAGCAGGCGATCCTCGGCGACCAGGTGGGCTTCCACTCCTTCTGGACGGTCGAGCACCACTTCCTCGAGGAGTACTCGCACTGCTCCAACCCGGAGATCCTCTACGGCGCCATCGCGGCGCGCACCCAGAACATCCGCATCGGTTACGGCGTGCGCCTGCTACCGCAGCCGTACAACCACCCCATCCGCACGGCCGAGTCGGTGGCAGTGCTGGACCTGCTGTCGGACGGGCGCGTCGAATTCGGCACGGGCCGCTCGTCGACGCGCGCCGAGCTCGAGGGCTTCGACATCAACCCGCACGAAACGCGGGAGATGTGGAGCGAGGCGCTCGAGCACATCGTCGGGGCGTGGACGAACGAGACGTACCAGGCCGACGGCAAGTACTGGCACATGGGCGGCCCCCGCCGGGTGCAACCGAAGCCGCTGCAGCAACCGCACCCACCGATTTGGGGCGCGACGTCGAGCCCCGACGGCCACCGCGAGATCGGCCGTCACGGCATCGGCCTGTGCTCGTTCACCGTGGGCGTGCCGCCCGAGGACCTGGCCGGCCGCATCGCCCTCTATAGAGAAGGCCTGGCCGAGTGCAAGGAGCCGGCGGGCAAGTTCGTCAATGACCAGGCCGCCACGTTCACCATGGTCCACTGCGAACCCGACAAGGAGTCGGCCTACGCCACCGCCGCCGACTCGTTCGTCTGGTACGTGCGCCACGGCTCATGGCTCATCGCCAGCGTGGCCGAGCTGCTCGAGGGCAAGGAGCTTGGCTCCTACGAGTACGCCGCCGCGCCGCTCGAGCACCATCGCGCCGGGCACCTCGAGCACCTCAACTTCGACTTCCTGCACCAGAGCGGTTCGTGCATCGTCGGCGACCCCGACGAGTGCATCGAGACCGCCCGCCGGTACGAGGCCGCCGGCTGCGACCTGCTGCTGTGCCTGGTCAACCCGTACGCCATCCCCCACGAGAAAGTCATGCAGAGCATCGAACTGCTCGGCACCAAGGTCATCCCACAGTTCTCTTGAAGCGATTCCGGGGGTCGGCCGAGTGGCGGTTCTTCGGGGTGCTGCGGCGCGCCGACCGCCCGCTGGCCGCCACGTGGTGGAGCCTCACCGCGCTGCGGGGCCTGCTGCCGGCCGCGTTCACCCTCGCCGTCGGAGCGGTCGTCGGCGCCGTCCAGCACGACCACTCCCTGACCGGGCCGCTGGCCGCGGCGGGCGTCGTGTTCGTGGCCATGAACTCGCTCGGCCCCTTGCACGACGCCGTCGGTGCCAACCTGGGTGCCCGCGCCGGGGCATGGCTGTACGACTTGATGATGCGGGCGTGCGTGGCGCCGCCCGGTCTGATGCACCTGGAGGACTCGTCGCTCACCGACGAGCTGTCGATCGCGCGAGACTTCGACCTCGGCATCACCGGCCCGCCCCTGGTGACGTCGGTGCCGCACATCGGCAGCGGCTTCGCCGAGATCCTCTCGGGCGCGGCGCAGACCGCCGTGCTGGCGGCCTACAAGTGGTGGGCGGCGCTGCTCGTCGGCGGGGCGTGGGCGTCGACGCACGTGATCCTGCGCGAAAGCGCGCTGTGGAAGGCGTGGGCGTCGGAGGCGGTGATCGAAGAGCAGCGCCACGTGAACTACGCCTACCGCCTGGCGGTGGACGCGCCGGCCGCCAAGGAGATGCGGATGTTCGGCCTGGCCGGCTGGGCCGTCGCCCGCTTCCGCGAGAAGCGGCTGCGCATGACCGAGGCGCTCTTCAACGAGCGCAAGCTGCGCCAGCGCCCGCTGACGTGGAGCCTGATCCTGATCGTCGGGTCCAACGCGCTGGTGTTCTGGTCGCTGGCCCACAGCGCAGTGGCCGGCTCCATCGGGCTGGCATCGCTGGTCGTGTTCGCGCAGGCGGCGGTGGGGACCAGCTCGCTCAGCTTCGGTGAGGTCGACTGGTGGTTCCGGCAGAGCGCGCAACCGATCCCGAAGGTGCTCGACCTGGCCGAGAAGATGGGGCCCGTCGGCGCCCTGTCGAGTGGCACCACCGACCCGGCCGGGCGGCCCGCCCACGACGTGTCGTTCGAAGGCGTGCGCTTCGCCTACGCGGCGTCGCCCGACCGGCCGGTCCTCGACGGGTTCGACCTGACCATCCCGGCCGGCCACTCGCTTGCCATCGTGGGCGAGAACGGCGCCGGCAAGACGACGCTGGCCAAGCTGCTGTGCCGCTTCTACGACCCGCAGGCCGGTTCGGTCCGCGTCGACGGCACCGACGTGCGCGAGTTCGACCTCGACGCCTGGCGATCGCGCGTCGCAGCCGTGTTCCAGGACTTCGTGCGTTACGAGCTGTCGCTGCGCGACAACGTCGCGCCTTCCGGCGCTCCCGACGACGCGGTGCGCCAGGCACTGACCCAAGCGCGGGCCGACGACCTGGCCGAGCTCGACACGGTGCTGTCGCGCGCCTACGAGGGCGGCACCGATCTGTCGGGTGGCCAGTGGCAGCGCGTGGCGTTGGCGCGCGCGTTGTGCGCGGTGCAGTTGGGCGCCGGCGTGGTGATCCTCGACGAGCCGACCGCGCAGCTCGACGTGCGCGGGGAAGCCGAGATCTTCGACCGTATCCTGGAGGCGACGCGGGGCTGCACCACCATCCTGATCTCGCACCGCTTCTCGACCGTCCGCCACGCCGACCGCATCTGCGTGTTGGAAGCAGGGAAGGTGGTCGAGCTCGGTTCGCACGACGAGCTCATGAAGCTCAACGGCCGCTACCGCCGCATGTTCGAACTGCAGGCGTCGCGCTTCTGGGAAGAGCCGGCCGACGACGGGGCCGAGGTCGTTGGCGGGTAACCCGCGCGGCAAGCCCCGGCAGTCGGGTGACGGCGATCTCCCCGGCACGTGGACGTCGCTGCGCCACGCCATCCGGTTGGCGTACCGGGCCGAACCCAAGCTGCTCGTGCTGTCGTTCGTGTTGGTGTCAGGCTCGTGGGTACCCGACGCGTTGATCGCCCTGTGGCTCAAGCTGCTGGCCGACGGCGTGCTCCACCACCGGCCCGGATCGATCCGCGTCGCTGCCATCGGCATGGCGTCGTCGGCCGCATTGGCGTGGGTGATGCGCACGGTCGGCGGCCGGCTCGAGCTGCTGTTCCGCGAGCGGGCCACCATTGCTCTTGAAGCCCACGTCGCCGAGCTGCAGGCGACGGTTGCGAGCATCGAGCACCACGAGCGGCCCGAGTACCTCGACCGCCTCCAGCTGCTGCGCGACCAGGTGTTCCTCCTCAATCACCTGTACCCGGCGGCCATGAGCACGTTCGGCTCGCTGATCCGGCTCGTCATCACCGTCGGGTTGCTGATGTCGGTGCATCCGGCCCTCATCGTTTTGGCCGCCTTCGCGGTGCCGTCCGTCGTGATCTCGACGTGGCGGGCGGGCGTCGAGCGCAAAGCAGAAGAGGGCGCGGCGCCGTTCAGCCGCCTCACCCGCCACTTCTACGACGTGGGCACGCTGGCCGGCCCGGGCAAGGAGGTGCGGGTCAGCGGCGTCGGCGACCTGCTCGTGCACAAGCGGCGGGCCGCCTGGGACGACTGGTTCCACCCGGTGGCCAGCGCCCGGTGGACGAGCGCCGCCTTCCACACTGCAGCGTGGACGCTTTTCGGCCTCGCCTACGTCGGGGCGGTGGTGTTCGTGGCGTCGGCGGAACACGCGTCGGCCGGCACCGTGCTCCTCGTGCTGGCGGCCGGCGGCAACCTGTCGCGTTACCTCGGCGTGACCGTGGCCCAAGCCGACTTCTTGCGCTGGACCATCGACGCGGCGAGCCGGCTGGTGTGGTTGGAGGACTACGCGGCCCGCCACGGTGACACCGCCGATCGCGCGGTGCCCGACCACATCGAGCGGGGCATCCGCCTCGACCACGTGTCGTTCACCTACCCGGGCACGGAGAAGGTGGTGCTCGACGACGTCGACCTCGAACTGCCCGCGGGTTCGGTGGTCGCCATCGTCGGCGAGAACGGCGCCGGCAAGACGACGCTGGTGAAGTTGCTGTGCCGGTTCTACGAACCCACCAGCGGCACCATCTCGGTGGACGACACCGACCTGGCGCGTGTCCCTGCCAGCCAGTGGCGCGACCGGCTGGCCGGCGCGTTCCAGGACTTCTGCGGCTTCGAGCTGCTGGCCCGCCACACCATCGGCCTGGGCGATCTCGAGCGCATCGACGAGGCGCTCGCCCTCGACACAGCCGTTGCGCGCGGGGGCGCGGAGGACGTGATCACCCGCCTCGCGCGCGGGCTCGACACCCAGCTCGGTCCGACCTGGCACGAAGGCGTCGACCTGTCGTTCGGCCAGTGGCAGAAGCTCTCGCTGGCGCGGGGCTTCATGCGCGACCGGCCACTCCTCGTGGTGCTCGATGAGCCAACGGCCGCGCTGGACGCGGAGACGGAACACGCCCTGTTCGACCGATTTGCCGCATCTTCCCGAGCAGCCAACCGGGACGGACGCATCACCGTGCTGGTGTCGCACCGCTTTTCCACCGTGCGCATGGCCGACCTGATCGTTGTCCTCGACGGCGCACGGGTGGTGCAAGCCGGCTCGCACGAGGCGTTGATGGCCGCCGGCGGTCTCTACAGCGAGCTCTACGGAATCCAAGCACGCGCCTACCGCTAGCTCTCATGTGTCCGTACACTCGTGGTGGGGCGTGCGGCTCAGGGGAGGCAGGATGACGTTCTTCACCGACACCAAGGCGGCCATCGGGCCGCGCATCCGGTGTCCGGGCTGCGGCGCGTTGGTGTCACTGTCCATGGCGGCCGGCCCCGACGGGCATCGCTCGCTGACGTGTTCGCGATGCGGCGCAGTCGTACTGCCGATCGCGACGAACGCGGATGGCGAGCGCCAGCCGTGGCGCGTGCTCGTCGTAGACGACGAGCCCGACATCCGCCTGCTGATCCGCCTGCTGCTGCGTGGCGACAAGCGCTTCACGGTGGTGGCCGAAGCGGCCGACGGCGAGAGCGCAGTGCAGATGGCAACCGAGCACCAACCCGACTTCGTGCTGCTCGACATCGCCATGCCCGGCAAGAACGGGTGGGCGGCCATCCCCCGCATCCGCCAGTCGGTACCCGGGTGCCGCGTGGTGATGTGCTCGGCCACGTCGCCGAGTGACCACAAGCAGCACCTGGCCGACGCCGACGCCTACGTCGAGAAGCTCGACATCCGCGAGCAGATCCCCGACGTTCTCGTCGCCCTCGGCGCCGCCAGCTGAAGCTCAGTCCTTCAGTTCGACGATCACCTCGACGTACGGCTCGTCGCCCACGTTGATGGCGGTCTCGACGCCGCCCCGCTCGACGAACACGGCCATACCGGGGATCACGTCGGCCGCCAGGTAGTCCTTGTACGGGCCGCCGGTGTCGGGCTCCGGTTGGACGGCGATGCGGTCGCCGCTGACGAGCACGAGGATGTGGTCGAGGTCGTGCCGGTGCACGTCGCTCTTCTCCCCGGGCGCCAGCTTCAACTCCCAGATGCGCACGCGGTCGTTCTCGAACACGACCTTGGTGCCGACGCCGCCGAGTGTGCGTTCGGTCATGCCGGCCTCGCTCCTCTCACGGTGCCTCGATGGCGCCGAGGCAGAACTTCACCAGGTGGTCGACCTCGACCGGCGCCGGCTTGGAGCCGTGCGCCAGATGGCGGTGCAACACGCCGAAGGCCGCCTCGTACACGACGCGAGCGTCCCGAGCGGCGGGACGCGTCGGTGACACGTGTTTGATGGCATCAGCGAGCAGCGCGACGAGCAGGTCGACCGAGGCCTGCTGCTCGTCGGGGAACTGCTCGGCCAGCCGGTCCTGGTTGGCCAGCCACGGACGGGTGCGAGCGGCCGCGTCGGCCTGCCCGGCCTGGGCCAGCACGCCTTCGATCCACGCCTTGACCCGACCGGCGGGCGTGTTCGCCTTGTCCATGCGGTGCTCGAGGTAGCCGACGAGTTGGCGGCGGCCATCGTCGAGCAGCAGGAGCAGGAGCTCGTCCTTCGAGCGGAAGTGCTTGTAGAAGGCCTGCGTCGACAGGCCCGACTCCCGCAGGATGTCGCGCAACGGCGGGTCGAAGCTCCCGCTCTTGGCGATGACGCGGTGCGTCGCGTCGACGATGCGCTCGATCTCCTTGACGTAGGTCGCCTGGCGGTCGGCGATCGACCGCTCGGCCGCCCGCCGGGCCAAGCTCTCGGCCAGGTCACTCACAGCGCATCCACGAGCTGACAGGCGAAACGGGCCCTATAGGTCCCGTTTCGCCTGTCAGTTCGGTGAGGGGATCGACAGAACATTGCTCTCTCACTCTAAGATCAGCGCTTTGGTGGGGCAAGCAACGGATCTGCTGATCGGCGACATCTTCCGGAACGCGGCGCGCGCCGTGCCGGACCGGGTCGCGGCGGCCATGGGCGATGCTGCGCTGACGTTCGCCGACATCGACGCCGCGTCGAACCAGGTGGCGCGGGCCGTGACCAAGCTCGGTGTCGGGCCAGGCGATCGAGTGGTCGTGTGGGCGGCGACGTCGCTCGACACCATCCCGCTGTTCGCGGCGCTGGCCAAGACGGGGGCCGTCTTCGCGCCCATGAACCCGGCGTTGAGCGTGGAAGAGGCGACGGCCACGGCGGGGGCGGCGCGGCCGGGGCTGCTCGTGACCGACGAGGGGCGGGGCGACGCCGGCGCCAAGGTGGCGGCCGGGCTGGGCGTGCGCGTCATCTCGTTGACCGAGCTGGCGTCGTCGGCCGCAGGCGAGGACGCGTCGGACGTCGCCGCTGCCGAGCTCCACGAGCGCGACCCGCATGTCGTGTTCTTCACCAGCGGGAGCACGGGCAAGCCCAAAGGTGTCGTGCTCTCGCACCGGGTCAACTACCTGCGCACCCACCCCGGCGCGCTCATTCAGCCGCGCGGCGCCATGGTGTGCCCGTTCCCGCTGTTCCACATGGCCGGGTGGACGATGGCGTTGCAGCAGTGGCACGGGCGCGACCGCATCGTGTTCCTGGAATCGGCTGACGCGGTGTCGATCTGCGACGCCGTCGAGCGGCACCACGCGACCCGCTTGTACGGCATCCCTGCGGTGTGGCGGCGCGTGCTCGACCACCTCGCCTCGCCGGAGGGCGCGGGCCGTGACATGACGACGCTGCGGTTCGCCGACACGGGCACGTCCGCCACGCCGCCCGAACTTCTCACGGCGCTCGAGCGCGCCTTCCCGGCCGCCATCATTCGCGTGTTCTACGGCTCGACCGAGGCGGGCGGGGTGGCGACGCTGGAGCACGCCGACATGCACCGCAAGCCGGGCAGCTGCGGGGTGCCCGCGTTGGCCACCGAGACGCGCACCGACGAGACGGGCGAGCTGTGGGCGCGCGGGCCACTCCTCTTCGACGGCTACTTCGAGGATCCCGAGGCAACCGCCGAGGTGCTGGTCGACGGTTGGTACCGCACGGGCGACCTGGCCGTGGCCGACGACGAGGGCTACCTCACCATCGTGGGGCGGGCCCGCGACGTGATCCGCACCGGCGGCGAGAGCGTGGCGCCCAGCGAGGTGGAGGCGGTCCTGGCGACGCACCCGGATGTGGCCGACGTGGCCGTGATCGGGCTGCCCGACGCCGAATGGGGCGAGGTCGTGTGCGCGGTGGTCGTGGCGAAGGGTGCCGCAGCGCCGAGCCTGCAGGACCTGCGGAGCCACTGCGAAGGCACGTTGATCTCGCCCAAGCACCCGCGCCGGCTCGAAATCGTCGACGCCATTCCCCGCACGGCCCCGACCAACCAAGTGCAACGGAGGCTGCTGGTGGAGCGATTCTCGTGAGCGACAACCTCGGTGTGGTTGTCGTCGGCACCGGCTTCGGCTGCCTTACCCACGTGCGGGCGTTGCGCAACGCCGGCTTCGACGTGGTCGCCCTCGTCGGCCGCGACCCGGAGAAGACCCCGGAACGGGCGCTGCGCTTCGAGGTGCCGTTCGGGCTGACGTCGATGACCGAGGCCATGCAGTTGCCGGGCGTCGATGCCGTCACCGTGGCCACGCCGCCGCACACCCACGCGTCCCTGGTGCTGGAGGCGGTGAAGGCGGGCAAGCACGTCCTGTGCGAGAAGCCGTTCGCTCGCGACGCCGCCGAGGCGCAGACGATGCACGACGCGGCCGAGGCCGCCGGCGTGGTGCACCTTCTCGGCACCGAGTTCCGGTGGTCGACCGGCCAAGCGCTGGCGGCGCGCGTCATCGCGGACGGCGCCATCGGTGAGCCGAGGCTGGC